>JAKAYH010000242.1 GCA_021826835.1 Thermoplasmata archaeon
AATGGTGGTTACATGGTTCGAACGCCTATGTATCGAATCTCCGAGAACCACATCATTGTTTGTTTTGAAGTACTCCACATATTTTACACTTCTGCCATTGCCTTTAGATCTTGCGTTTCCCTGTTCCCATATATCTATCTTTTCATTGACCTTATTCTTCGTTTCCCCAATAGATGGTTTCTTCATAACTGGTTGTTTCTGAGCCCTTGATTCGAAAATATCCCCAAGCAGCCTCACCATTAAACTGGAACCCCTATAGACAGACATCATCCCTGCATTCTGGTCTAATTGCCACTGTATATTATCGGAGCGTGCATTTCTCAAGATAAAAACAGAAACGGGACCCAATGTTCTATCCATTACATTAGGAGCAAAAGGGTATGCAGAAACAGGTTCTACAAATCTATGTAACTGTCTGTGAAACCCTGTGAAATATTCGTAATGGCTCAGATCACGCGGCCTTGAGGTTCGGAGAAATGTTACAACAAGGCCACCACTGGATCTCCCTATTCTCCCCGTAGATTGAATATAGGCGGAAGTGGTTTTTGGTTGCCCATTCACAATCATTAATCCAAGGCGGGAAACATCGATTCCAGTTCCAAACATGGACGTGGTAAATAATGCATCTATCGCATCACTGCTTTGTGGTGTATAATTTCTGTTGAGTGACTCCAGAATTGATGGGAGCTCTGTGGAATTAATTCGGCTTGAGAGTTCCTCTTTTCTCTCTTCGCCTATAGGTCTATGGTTCCCATGCCCAATAATGCGTAATTGCTGTGGAATATCCTGTCTGTAAAGAGCCACTGCACCGGCCAGTTCCCTTATTGCATTGAAATATCCAGTCACTGTCCAGAATCTGTTGACTTCTGGATCCTTCCTATTTTCCCAACCAGTTTGGAGAAGTCTTGCCCAAATTCTGTACATCGGTGTTAATGGGCCTCTGCCAGGTGCAGCAATTCCCAGATAGAGTCTGCCAGGTAACCTATCTTCAATTGCGTGAATTTCTGATTCTCTAATAAAAAAACGATCGTCTACATTTGTTCCAAATGGGGGAAACATATGTATCTTTCTAGTGAAGATTGCTTTTACCTGATCCTCAGCATTCTTTATTGTAGCTGTGGATGCTATATATTTTGGAAAAATCTTATTTTTTTCTCCAATTAGATAATCTACGGCAGTTTCATACATTCCCACCATCCCCCCAAGAGGGCCTTCAATTAGATGTAATTCGTCTTGCAAAATTAGGTTCGGTGGATCAGTTTTTTCAACTTTAACATATAAAGGTTTTTTTCCACCTGAAGGTGGTGGATGTCCATCGTTCCCTTTTCCATGAAGATTTTCTCTATAGTACCCATATATAGGGTGGTAATAGTCGAAATTTCCAAACAATGAAGCTGAACGTGGCTCAAAGGCTGGTCTCGCAAACTTGTCAACGGTTGAAAGAAGAACTGTTGGTGGTTCCATATATATTTGATCATCCACTGTCAAAGCCGGAATCTGTATTCTATCAGAATAGTATATTTGGCCTTCCTTCTGGAATGGTTCTATGATCTCTTTCAGTTTCAATTTTCCAATAAGTGATATCTGTTTTGTATCCAGAAACTCCCCAATCTCCTTATTATTGATCATGCCAGCAGGAGTTCCTGCAAACCATTTCACCGTCAAAGGGCAATCAGGACTGGGGCAATATATTTCAAAATTGTATTCATGTGCTTTTTTATTCCTGTTGATGTAAGTTCTGAAAAAATATCCTGGTCTGGTAGGGTGTGAGCTTGCAAACTCCAGAGTGGGGTCGCAATTCCTTAATTTTTCTTTTACCCTGTTTAGAAAATATTCTACATCCCTTGTGGACAATTTATTATCAGTTTCGAATTCAAGCCTTAGGGCAGAATACTTTTTGTTATCCATTTCCCTAATTTCGGAACTGTTTAATGTGACCCTGTTAAACTTCCCCTTAACGTTAAAAATGCCTTTCCTTAACTTATTGAAATCAGATCTGACAATAGCATGCAAAATATGCTTGCCCTTCTCGAGACCCTCAGCCGGAATTGAGAGAATTGTATCACAAACCGGGCATCTTGTGATTTGAGCGGCATCAGATGAATCCTTTGTATCTGCTCTCCTTTTTAAATTGCTTATTGCACCTTCTGTTTTGTAATCAGAGCCTTCGAGTTTATTTGGAGTTACTCCACCGCCTACCCACAATCCAATTGTGAATGGAGATGAGCCTAGAATGTAATTATGTGATGCAGAGTATCCAATTGGTCTCCATCCATATAGATTTCCGTCACATTGCAAAACTCTAAGATACTCTATGGCTGTGATTAGAGACAGTGTTCTCCTGAATTGCTGGATTGATAGCAATCTCAGCGTATATCTTGTAATCACAGAGGTTCCAAATCCTTCATCTGGGTATTCTTTGTGTTTTAACCTTCTTAGAATTGCCGTAAATGCGATTATCGCCAGATAAGCTTCTGTTTTGCCACCTCCTGTAGCTACCCATAGAATGTCACAGACTGCTCTTTCATCCGAACTTGGGTTGAAAATGGATTCTATTGTAAGAAGAAAGTATGCTATCTGGAAAGGGCGCCACCTCAGGCCGCTTTGGGATTTCTTGTTCCATTCGTATTGTAATTCCATTGCCTTATTTGCCAAACAGAATGATAATCTGGCTTTTTCGTTTCTTAACAGTAGATTGAGCCCTTTATTCATTCTGTGAAACGATGCTGTGGCTTCCCGAGAAAGCCGAAATAGGATATCTCTCTCTTGTTCTGGCCTCGTAGATATCTCCTGCTTATTTGATTCGATCCAGTGCTCAAATGAATCGAGCATTGGAGTGAGATAACGTTCCAAATCTTCTGGATTCCACATATCAGAAAGTTCTTTAGCACTAAAATCAAGAGGCATTCCGTTGGTGCCAGTTATTTCATATTCAGGCCCGGGGACTGAGTACATTGGCACAAAATCTGTTCTTAAATCAGGTTCTGAGAACTCGGCTACTTGTCCTTCGGTTAGATTATCAGAGATTATCCCGTCTATCCACTTAAATGCGGGGTTCTCCAGAATGTTTTTTGAGTGTACTTCTAAATGATGCCTATCAAAAACCTGTGGATCGAATTCTCTTAGAACTACAGAGCAGAGATGCCCTCTTACGCTGAAATTTCTATGCCTATATAACAGAGAAGCTTCTGAATCTATTGAAACATTGTTGATTTTTTGGTTCTCTGTTGCAAGTTTAGATCCTGCACCCAGCTTAATTCTGATCTGAGGTTGAAAAATGGTGTCCTCAACTTCAGTTTTAAAAACTTTTTTTGGTTGAATCTCATTTACAATAAAAAGTGAAATTCTGTTTTTGTGACTCTCAGATTTCACTTCGTTTATGTAGTAATACAGAAAAATTTCTTTATCTCCACAGATATTAATTCTGCCCTTACCATTAACAGGAATCTCAACTACCTTAGATCTTGGGTTTCTTTGGTAAATCCGTTTTTCATCCTCTTTGGCACCATAATATTCTCCCCATGTAATGCAGGCTCGAATAGGTGTTGCTGATGCTTCCACATAAAACGTTATTCCCATGCTTGAAGGTTTCCTCTTTGGATCTAGAGATGGTGAAACCACCGGTATTTCGGCCGTCTCCTCATCAGATGTGTCTTCTATTTCATCGAAGCCAGCTTCAGAACCGGCTAATTTTTCTTCCCACTCTTTTTCTTCCTCTGCCCCGCTTTGCTGCATAGCTGGAATGAGAACTCCTACGAGATACTCATTTAGCGGATTCTCCATTGCGGAAAGTTGTTCGAAAGGGCCGTTTCTTGGTCCCAAAATATCCTTTACTAAGTCCCCTACAAATATTTCTCTAATTTCATCACCTCATTTTTTGCTGTTTTACAGTAATCACATACCGGACAAATGGAGCATTTTTTATGTCTTGGCGTGCATATTATCGCACCAATGTCAAGCAACGCATAATTGAACTCGCGTGGCCTTCCATTATCAAGAATCAACTCGTAAGCATCTCTGACTTCTTTCTTCCTCCTCATCTCTCCTTTTTCTTCAAAACTGTACAATCTCGCGATTACCCTTGAAGTATTAGTGTCAACAACGATTTCCGGATAACCAAAAGCAAAACATCTTATTGCTGATGATAGGTAATCTCCAACTCCAGGAAGAGATATTAAATCTTTTTTGCCTTCCGGAATTTTTCCATCATAAGCCTGGTTTATCTCTTTTGCCATATGAATTATCAATTTTGTCCTCCAGTTGAGTCCAAGCGACCTTAATATGTCACTTATTTCATTCATTTCAGCCATCGAGAGCGTTTCAAGGTTCGGATATCTTTCAACAAAAGCATTGAATATAGCTTCCACTTGGGACGCTTTTGTTCTATGAAGCATTACCTCTGCAATGAGGATCTGATAGGGATCATTTGTTCTCCTCCATGGAAAAGTTCTTCCATATATTCCCGACCATTCAATCAGTTTATTTGAAAACTGGTTGGATATACTGTTTCTGAATTGAGCCATAATTGAAATCTCCTGTCAAAATGTTGTACGACACCTTTGCTAAAACATCTGAAAAAACCGGACTTACTGAGTCAACTATCATCTGGTATCTCTTGCCCATTGGA
>JAKAYH010000243.1 GCA_021826835.1 Thermoplasmata archaeon
GTTCTTCTCCAAATCAGTTATTGGAATTCCCATTGGACCGGTAGCTTCTCTGGAAGGGATTAAAAATATAGGAACTAATGGTGGTGGTTTTTATGGAGCAAATGCGGGATATCCCTTTGAAAATCCCAATTGGATTTCGAATATAGTTGAAGTCGTTTCTTTCACCATAATACCAATGGGTTCAATATTTGCCCTTGGCAGAGTTCTGGAAAGCAGAAATTTTGGAAGGATGGTTTTTGGTGTTATCATGTCATTATTTATGCTCAGTGCATTTTTTACATTCTTTGGAGAATATGCAGGTTTACCTACGATGAGTAACCTTGGGCTTTTCTATACGGGTAATTTCCTAGGAAAGGAAACAGCCTTAGGAATCTCACAAACATCTATATTTGCTTCAGGAGCAACCATGACATCAACCGGAGCAGCTAATTCTGCACTAAACGCTTTTACTCCAGCTGGTATTTTGGGGGTTCTATTTCCAATGCTGCTCAATGATCCACTTGGAGGAGTAGGTACTGGTATTTTAAACATATTTACCTACGTTATTTTCACGATTTTTTTAGTAGCCTTAATGGTGGGAAAACTCCCGGAACTTTTTAGTCTGAAGATAAGCTCAAAAGAGATAAAATATTCCACATATTCTCTTATTACGCATCCACTGCTAATAGTAGTTCCCCTGGGAATTACTTTGCTTATTCCTGCATTAATGTCAAGCTTTGTAAGTCCTAGGCCCGATCAGATAACAGAATTGCTTTATGAGTTTTCATCTGCTGCGGCAAATAATGGTTCTGCCATGGGTGGATTTCAGGAAAATCAGGCATTTTTCAATATTCTGGAAGCAGGTATAATGCTCACAGGTCGGTTTCTCGTGATGGGTTTCCAACTCATGATCGCTCAGTCTTTTGCCTTCAAGAAGCCAAAGGTTACTTACGGTAGATCAGTAAACGTAGGTTCATTCTGGTTCGGTTTCATGCTCTTTTTCACAATGATACTTCTTGGTCTATTATCATTTTTCCCTGTACTTGCACTTGGTCCTCTACTTTCCTGGGGAAAGGACTTTAATCTTCTAATAGGGGTGTTGCGTTGAAGGTCAATTCAGAACCCATAATCAAAGCCCTGAAAAATTTTAGACCGGACAGGCTCATTCGTAACCCTGTCATGTTTGTAACAGAGATAGCTCTTTTAGTGGCAATATATTTATTAATATTCAGGGGACAATATGAACTTCCAGTTTCTTCCACATACATATATTTCTATGCCTCTGTCATAATACTCTTATTTCTCACAGTTTTCTTCTCAAACATTGCTGAATCCATGTCGGAGGGGAAAAGCAAAGCAATTACAGATAGTCTGAAGAAAATCAGGCAAAAAACCACAGCACATGTCGTAGAAGGCTCAGCTATAAGGGATGTACCTTCCGAGGAGTTAAGAACAGGAATGCTTGTTGTGGTCAATAAAAACGAATTCGTGCCTAATGATGGTGAAATAGTTGAGGGGTCAGGTTATTTTAACGAGGCTTCGATCACCGGAGAATCCAAACCAATGATGAAAGTAGTTGGGGACAGTGTTACTGGCTCAACCATATTAACCACAGATTCAGTGAAAATAAGAATTACAGCAGACCCAGGGGAAACATTTCTAGATAAGATGATCGCCCTTGTCGGTAATTCAGTGCGTGAAAAAACTCCAAACGAAATCGCGCTGAATGTAATGCTCTCCGGACTTACACTCATATTCCTCATAATTACAGCTTCCATTTTCTCACTTGCCTATTTCCTAGGAATAAACATTAATCTATTCGTGCTTATTGTGCTTTTAATTTGCTTGATTCCCACCACAATTGGTGCACTTCTTCCAGCGCTAGGAATCGCGGCAATAAATAAGGTCTCTCAATTTAACATAATTGCCAAAAGCGGTAGGGCAGTTGAAAATGCCGGTGATATAGATACAATAATTCTTGATAAAACCGGAACTATAACAATAGGGGATAGACAAGCTATTAATTTCTATCCCCTTCCAGGTATTGATAAGAGTGACTTTCTCAGATATTGTTATCTTTCTTCAGCTGATGACGTAACAAAGGAGGGAATTTCCATTGTGAAATTATGTCAATCTTCTGGATTAGATACTGGGAAGATAGGCGGTATTTCTGGAGAATTTATTCCTTTTACATCAGATACAAAATACAGTGGAATAAAAATTGGTGACGAGGTTATTTTGAAAGGAGCAATGAAATCCATTTCTGAGAAAATCGGCCGCCAAGATAATTTCATAGAAGGGATTAGTGCTGAAATATCTAGCAAGGGCGGAACCGCCATGACATTGTGCAAGAACGACCAGTTTCTTGGAGTTATTGAGTTAAACGATGTAATTAAACCATGGATAAGAGAAAGAATAGAAACTATGAAAAATATGAACATTAAAACAATTATGTGCACTGGCGATAATGAAATCACCGCTCAATACATAGCTAGAGAAAGTGGAATAGATGAGTTCGTTGCCAATGTAAAACCAGAGGACAAATTCAAGGAAGTCGAGAAGGAAAAAGACAAACAGAGAATGGTTGCAATGGTAGGGGATGGTACCAATGACGCACCTGCACTGGCAAGAGCTGATGTAGGTCTTGCTATGAATAGCGGAACTCAGGCTGCCAAAGACGCGGCTAACATGATAGATCTGGACAATGATCCTGCAAAACTAATGGATGTAATATTTCTGGGGAAGCAGATTCTCATAACGAGGGGGTCATTGACAACTTTTTCGCTTGCAAATGATGTTGCAAAATACTTTGTCATAATACCTGCAATGTTTTATCTTATCCCGCAGCTTGGATTCGTGAATATTATGGGATTTACCGATCCACTTCTTGCCATAACTTCTGCACTTATTTTCAATACCTTCATAATACCAGCTCTCATTCCCATGGCGCTCAAGGGGGTTAAGTTCAAAGCGTCTGGGGCCGATGAATTACTAAAAAGAAACATAATATTATATGGCGCTGGTGGCATAATATTTCCGTTTATTTGTATCGGCATCATCTATTTTCTTTTGGCTGGAGTTGGTGTAACATGGTAAAGTTAAATCCGTTTCTGAAAATCATGAGAAGTTCTGCCATAATGGCAGTTGTTATGATCCTTCTTCTGGGGTTTGTAATTCCTTCAATAACGGCGGAAATAGCCGAACATATAGATCCTGGTAGCACAATGGGCTCACCCGTGGAAATAAATGGAACCATATATGGAAGTTATCTATTGGCTGAAGCTTTTAACAATAGTTCCCTATTCTTTCAGGCTAGACCATCAGTGATATCTTATAATTTGACAGAATCCGGATCATGCACTGGTTCCGGGGATTCACTACAATCTCTTAATTTTACGTTGAATGCTTTGAAGGAATTTGAAAGTAAAAATCCTGGGGTGAACCTGTCATCAATTCCATTTGCCATGATAGCTTATTCGGCTTCAGGACTAGATCCAAATATACCCATAGAAGGGGCATATATTCAGATACCAAGGATTGCTTCAAATCTTTCAATACTATTCAATGGAACAATTCCGGTAAGTATCCTTGAATCTGATCTGATGCAATATGTAAATTCAAGCGAACAACAGAATTTCCCAATTTTTGGAAGCTATTATACGAACACAATGGTGCTGAATGTCGATATCATAAATCTAATGATTAAAAACAAAGTGGTACCTAAATCACTTCTTGATTAAGATTGTATCTGTCCACATCTCCTTGATAAGGTCTTTTATGAGACCATTAATTCTTATATTTCCTGATGTACCTGGGCGAACCCCAAAAACAATTAGATCTGCACCAGTGGAATATGCTCTTCCCAAAATAATCTCCTTCATATTATTCCCTTCACTTTTAGAAAATTCAACATTGGGGTATTCCCTCTTAATTTCATCCATTGAGTCAAAGAGATTTTTAAATCCATGGGTCTCCTTCTTGTCAAATTTTCTAAGGTCAAGAATATTTACCTTGGCGCCAAATACTTTTGAAATCATTAAGGCAATATATATTGATCTCCTAACATTCAGAGATTCAGTAACTGGTACGAGAAGTCTTTCATATGTATTTTTTTTCATTCTTGAGGTTATTGCTATGACGGTGGTTCGTGAATTTTTTATGATATAGTCTCCAATTCCTCCCAATAAAGATGCTGATAGGGCTGCCCTTGGACCACTGCTGAAAATGACCATATCATAATTCTTTGAGTTGATTTCTGATACTATACCTTGTTTGATATTTTTTGCACTTTGAACTTTTGGTACTAATCTTATATTTCTCTCTTTTGCCTCCTTGTATGCATTCAGAACTATGGCTACCTTATCACTCCAAACTATCTCTCTAGCTTCATCTTTAATGGTAAGTGCTGTAATTTCTGATTTGTAGTTTGATGCCAAGCCCAAGGCTAAATCAAAGGCTTTCTTTGAGCGCTCCCCCTTTGCCATTGGCACAAGTAATTTCTCAGGTTTCACAGTGTACGCTTTCAGGCTAGATAGCAATGAATAGATATTCACAGAATGTTTAATAAATTTTTGCTAACGCTCTTATTTCTATCATCATAGGAAAGACTTCAAAATGACTTTAAAAAAACCATTTTGTATAGAAGAT
>JAKAYH010000244.1 GCA_021826835.1 Thermoplasmata archaeon
TTGCCCTCATAATATTCATACCATACGATCACACCATTCATATTCCACCACGGTCATCACGGCAAAAAAAGGCAGTTGACATGGCTCAGAGCTTCAGGCTATCGAATTATGGGACTCTCACCCTGTTTGCACTTATACTGAACATTCCCTTTGTACTGGTAGTTACAGGAAATTTCCTTTATCCCATCTATATAGTTAACGAATTGCACGCAGGGGCAAATTTTATCGCAATTAAAGGGTCCATTTATGGAATCAGTGCCCTCTCTTCTGGATTTCTATTTCCAAAGATATACTCCAGATACGGTCAGCGAAAAATTTATCTGTTGCCTTTTGCAATATTTTCACTTGGCATTTTAGGAATTGCCGTCACAAGGTCCCCCATTATATTTCTTTCCATGTCCATATTTATTGGTCTCGGAAACGGGAGCTCCAGAATATTGCGGAATACAGTAATAATGAAAAGAGTGGAAAATCAATACATCGGCAGATACAACACCAGACTCTCCTCACTTGTATATGTGATGAGAAGCATCATCCTCCTTTTCTATTTCCTATGCGTTATTTATCTTTCCATGATGATAGCAATATATATTGACTGCCTGCTCGTCACCATTCTCTTAATAATGCTATTCCTTCTGGATTTTCAGAATGATAAAACACATCATAGATACACAGTACTCTCACTCCATAAAAATATTGAAAATAAGGGGAAATATTAACTAAAATAAGTATCTGATCATATTCCTGACCTTATATTCTTGTAAATTCTAAGGGAAATCCCAAAGAATATTAGCATTGCAAGAAGCAGGATTCCCGAGTAATACAGGGACGAGGAATCCACTCCAGAAATGAACGAATTTCTTAAGATATCTGAAATGAAACTGAGCGGATTAACGCCTGCAACAACACGAAGCCATTCAGGGGTCGAATTGGTTATGGGATAAAATGCAGTGCTTGCAAAATCAAGAAGGAAGAAAAGCAGTATAGTTATTGTATTGTATGCCTGCATAGACTTTGCAATTCCAGATATGATCAGGAACAATGATGAAAAGAGCATTGTCCCGACGATCATAGTGAGGATGAACAGTCCTATCCCAGCGAGGCTTATATTGAACTGGACTGGAATTGTGAACGCAAACCCTATCATGATCGCGGACCCAATAAGTGAAAACAGTATCGAAACGAAAATTATCCCGAGTAGATATTCCGATCTCCGGAATGGTCCGACCATTATCTGTTCAAACATTCCCCATCTCCTGTCTGACCATAGCATGCTACCGCCCACATTTCCCGCAGTGAACGCCTGCAGGGCTATTATTCCTGGAGCAAGGAAAGTTGTGTATTTCACGGGAATCCCATGATAAACAACAGAAAGTCCCCCATTCGGGTTTATTCCCTGAAACATGAAACCCATAACGAACAGGTATAGGGTTGGGAGTCCGAGCATGAATATGAGGGTGCCCGGATCAATGTTTACCACTATGTTCCTCATGGTCAATCTGACAAAGGCTGGCATCTTCATTTTTGAACCACCTTCATGAAGACATCATCCAAAGTTGGATTGTCGATTGAAACGTTGTCAATGGAGATATCCATTCCCGCAAGCGTTTCAAGAATATCCCCGAGCGACCTGTCTATTTTCTTTCCCAAAATTGTAATTCTGTTTTCGCTAATATCGATTTCCTCATACTGGTCTTCTCCAAGTTTTTTTCTTATCTCTGCTGCCACTGATTCCATATTTTCAGTTGCAGTTAATTTTAATGTTCTTAGTGTCCCGAATTTTGTCTTCAGTTCCTCTGATGTTCCCTCGGCTACAATCCTCCCGTCGTTGATTATTCCGATCCTGTCGCAAATCATATCCGCTTCTTCCAGATTCTGGGTGGTGAACAAAACTGTAAGGCCCTCTCTTGCCCTCTTCCTTATGTAACTGAGTATCTTCCTTCGCATTATAGGATCAAGACCAACTGTGGGTTCATCCAGGAAAAGGACATTCATGTCATGCATGAACTCCCTTGCGACCTGGACTCTCTTCTTTTGCCCGCCACTGAGATCATACATCCTCTTCTTCCTCATTTCCTGAAGACCGAAGAGGTCCATCAGCTCTTCCATCCTTTCCTTCCTCGCCTTCTTCGGGACCTCCCACAGCATACCTGAAAGCTTGAAGTTATTCTCGACAGACGTGAAGTCAAAAGATTCCTCCTGCTGAACAACCCCAATAACCCTTCTTATCCTTGATGCCTCTGTTTTAATATCGTACCCACTGATACTCCCCTCTCCCCCGTCGAAGCCTATGAGGGTCGTCATTATTTTTATTGAAGTGGACTTTCCAGCTCCGTTCTTTCCAAGGAGACCATAGATTTCGCCTTTTCGAACTTTGAATGTAAGGCCATCAAGAGCCATTTTCTTTCCATCATAACTCTTCCTGACATCCTCCATGACAATATCATATGCGTCATCCCTGGTATCGTTCATACAGTGGTAGATACGAAACTGGTAAAATATTCTTTCTAAATCATTTTGCTATGTTTCTGCATCTGTCATTTTCATATAACATAATGAATTGTTTATCGGGAAGTCCCCATCATAAAATCACCTCAAACGTAGAATTATATTGAAAAACTTAATATAACTTTTAAAATACAGGTTTGAATTAAATGAATAGAAAGAACAGGGCAGTAATCTCAATTATTTTCGCTGCAGTTTTCATATCACTGTTTATTGGTGCCATTGGAAATGGGAATACAACCAACATCCCAGACTTGATCGTCAATCCAGAGACATCGGCATCTCAAAATATTCTTGCAGTAAATAGTACCCTGGCTCTGGACAACAATACGATCTATAACGGAAATGTTGACTTTCCTGACTTCTTCCAGATGTCAGATCTGATTTATAATCCTTACAACACGCTTATATATTCGGCAGGGGGATCTAACATAGAAATCATTAATTCATCGGAGGCAAAAGTAGTTGGCCACCTCTCGATTTCGGTCACAAGTAGTGTAAGGCAGATGATCTATGAGCCATTAAATCATAGCATTTTCCTTATTGACAATCACTACTTACGAATAATATCACCTGAAAACCGCTTCGTGGAAAAATATCAAATAAGCACATACGGAAAACTGATGAGTATGACATATGATAATGTCACAAATTTGGTATACATTCTGTCACTAAATCAGTATGGAAATGAAGCATGTATCATTAGTTTCAATCCCCTATCGCACTCTATTTCATCGGTATCAAATTTTACAGCTGTGAATCCTTCTTTCAGTAATTCATACATTGTTTTTGACTATAAAGACAACTCTCTATATACATCGAATTTCGATAACATAACTGTCCTGAATCTCTCAGATAAGAAGATTCAGAACATAACGACCAACAACACGCAATTTTTTTCAGATCTCTCCTTCGATCCACTTAATGACTACATTTACGCTTCCAATACAGTAAACCTGACAGTATTGAACACCAACACAGAGAAATTCATAGGCAATATTTCCGGTTCTAACTCCAGCGTGGATACAGCCGTTCTGTTCGACTCTTTCAATCAATATATTTATTCCATGGCTGGTAACAATATATATCTGACAGAGGGAATGGTTAATGTTGGAAGGTCTACAGTGGGTACAGATCCGACAAGCCTGATGTACATAAACAATGTGACATATACCCTTAACGCAGATAACATGAACATCACACTCAAACAGGGATATTCCAGCATTGGGGAGATCTTCCTGGGAGCTGCCCCATCTTCCATTATATATGATAACCAGAACAGGAATCTATACGTTGACAATCAATATGCCATGAATGTATGGGAAATTAATGGAACAAGTAACCTTATCTCAAGCAATATAAATTTATCAATAGATCCACAGACGCTTCTATTTGATCAATATAATAAGTTAGTTTACGTGCTTGGCGATGCAAATGGAACTGAGTATGTAAGCACGATAGAAGGCAAATCGGTTAAGGCGACAATAGATACTGGAGTGTCGTCTGGTTCTACCAGTTCAATGGCCCTGGGAGGCGATGGCATTCTTTATATCTCAACTGGGACAAGTGATAAGATAACAACATTTTCCACAATTCAGAATTCAGTAGGGAACATCAGCGTTAATGGCACTCCGACTTCAATTGCCTATGATCCTGCAAGCAACGAGCTTTATGTGGCTGTCGACAATAATAGTGCATGCAATCTTACAGTAATGAAAAGTAATGAAGTGATTGCGACCATTGAGTTCAAGGAAATCAATGACATGATTTATGTTCCATACAATCACGAAATGTATGTTTCCAATAATACTGCCATTTACATTATCACTTCAAATTTTAAGGTTTTGATGGTAAACGGGACATCATCAAACGGGTCGTTTCCTGAATTATACTATAATATGGTCTTTGATGGGAAAAACAATCATATTTATGCAGCCGGCAGTGGTTACAATGCCATTCAGGGAATTGGTTATGTTTCTTCAATAAACGTATCAAGCAATTCGGTTTCATCAAAAATATACGTTGGCATGTTCGCTGTGCTAACCTCGCTGAGTTTCAATAATATTACCGGGAACGTTTATGAGTCTCATTTTGAGACCGGGAGAGTTTCTATT
>JAKAYH010000245.1 GCA_021826835.1 Thermoplasmata archaeon
TTACCCCTCCTATGGAGATGGCATTAATGAAAAATAATGCAACTCCTGAAATGGATTTGCCAAAGAAATCAACAGTTTCAAGAATGGTTGGATACAAGCTCAGCGTGATGGAATTCAGGAAGAGAAGTGAGCCGGCTATGGTGATCGTTGCAATGACCGCTCTCCATCTGTCCCTGAAAAGTCTCAGGAGAGGCCATTTCTCCACCTTTTCCTTTTTAACATATTCCTGGAAGACAGGTGATTCGCTGGAGTATTTTCTTACTACCAGAGCAATCAGCCCTATTATGGCTGTTGTAAAGAAGAGGATTCTCCATCCGTATATCGAATAAGATGAACGAAGTAACGAAGTCAGAAGAGCATAAACTAGCGAGAGTATTGCGTAACCTACGCCGAAACCGCTCTGCACGAATGCACCAATAAGATTTCTTTTCTCCTTTGGAACGTTCTCCATGGATAGTGCCGCTCCTCCACCGTACTCTGCACCTGCGAATAGACCCATGAAGAATAGGAGGATTCCAATGGAGATTGTTGCCATAATACCAACATGGTAGTAGGTTGGAAGAAGACCAATTGAAAAACTCGAAATAGAGAAAAGAACTACGGTGATGACAATCATCCTTCTCCTTCCAATTCTGTCACCGATGAAGTTGCCAAGGACAAATGATCCCAGGGCACGAGCCGCGCCATTTATAACAAAATAGAAAAAGTACAGATCAAACAGCTTGCCCGGAAAAAAGAGAGGAGCTATCACACCGAGCTGTATAAGATATGCGATTGTTACGTAACCATCCATAAGCCAACCAAGCCAGGCGGCAATAACTGGTCTCCTGTACTCCTTTGGGGATTCAGCGACTTCCATAAGCATGGGGAAATTTCCAAGATGGATAAAATGATATCATTCTCTGATCATGAATGAACATCTATCATAAAGCCTAAATTTTCCTCATCTGAACACTCTTAATTGTGTGATCATAATCTTTTTCCAGAATAAGATGAGCATGAAACTTTGTAGGAAGTATATTTTCCTTCAGGTTAACAAGATTAATGGAATCCCAGATGTTACCTGCAACTTTCTCAGCTTCCTCCTCAGTAAGGTATGAATAATCATGAAAATAGGATTCCTTGTTGGAGAATGCTGTCTTCATGAGAACCTTGAACCTGCTTACGAACCATTCCCTTATGTAAGATTCATCTGCATCTATGTAAATGGAAAAATCAAAAAAGTCTGACACAAGAAGCTCAGGTTCCGGTTTTTGCCTGATCGTTCTAGTCTGAAGAACATTTAGACCTTCAAGAATTACTATGTCGGGTGAATCTATTGTGACAAATTCATCAGGAACTATGTCATATCTCAGGTGGGAATAAACGGGTATCTTCAGATTCGCCTCCCCAGATTTAAGTCTGTACAGGAAGGAAAGCAATTCTCGAAGATTATAACTTTCAGGGAAACCCTTGCGATTCATCAAGTTCCTTTCCTGAAGTTTCTTGTTTGGTAGAAGGAAGCCATCTGTGGGAACAAGATCAACCTTTGGTTTTTCCGGCCAGGCTGATATTAGTGTTTTAAGCAGCCTTGCCGTTGTGCTTTTACCAACAGCGACACTTCCTGCAATCCCTATGATAAATGGCACTCTTTCCACGGTACTTCCAAGAAATTCTTTCCTTGATTCATAAAGCATTCTTGATCCTTGATGATAAAGGTAGAGCAGTCTTGAAAGCGGGAGGTATATATCCTCGACCTCGGAAAGGGATATGTTCTCGTTAATTCCCTTTATTTTATCCAGGTCAGGTTCCTTAAGACTCATCGGTGTAGAGTTTCTTAGTAGCTTCCACTCCTCCCTTGTAAAGTTTATATACGGGCTAAACGAGTCCCCTTCGTATGGATTTTTCACTTTTTTCTCCTTCCTTAAATTTATAAGTCCTATTTATTGAATATCAAACACGAGGGGATTGTTCGACATTTTTGTCTGACAAGGAAATCGATAAACTGATTGTCAGGGGTAAACAATAGAGTCGCAATTCACCTCGACTCGAAATATCATACCAAAAATTTAAATAAGGTTTTATTACTTGATCTCTATATACGGTTGGCTTGACTGATCCATGGTATTAAGAAGGATAATGAGGAAGGATGATAAGGCTGTTGCTACAGTCATCGGTGCTCTCCTGCTTACAGCTCTTGCTATTACTTTTTTTACTGCCTATACACTCTGGTATGTTCCAACAACAACCACAAACAATATTGGTACGGTTCTCTCCTCACAATCGGCTGCATATGACTCTCTGTCCGAGAAGATGCAGGCCAATGTAAATCCCGGAGAATTGATCACGCAATCTTTTCCACTCGGCTATGGAGGAGCTCCTCCTTTCTCTCAGGCTTCCGATTCCACACTTTCTTTTCTTAACAGTTCCTCAATATTAAAAGGAAGTTTATCGTATTCAATGAATCTTACTTTAAAAAACACCACTCTTCCTGCATCTGGAGATTTTAATCCCGTCGCAATAGAAAACATAACTATCAACGCTCCTAAGAATGAGCCATCTCAATATCAGCAACAGCTCATTGTTGATAGCAATACCTATAAGGATTATGAGGCAGGTAACCTCCAGAATATAGTTTTCACATATCCCAATGGTACAGTGATACCATCATGGTTGCAGTGCGGAAACAGCAATACAAGCAAGGATACGGTTTACTGGCTAAATGTTCACACAAACGGAACAACACAAATACAGATGAGATTTTATGACAAGTCGCAGAATATGTTCAATAACTTTGCAACTGGCGAAGCTCCAAACCTTACAAATCCATATGGACAATACGACGACGGCGCGAACGTGTTTCTTGCATATTTTAATGGAGACACTTCCCCAAAAGATTTTAATATAGCTGGTCAAATGATAAATTATAAGATAAAACATCAATTTTTTAGTTACTGGCAACCCTACGTTGAAATCACTCAATCAAATGTAAGCAACAGTTTTCATTCCCTTGTTTTTACCACTCTTTGCTCGTGTGGTCCTTTTAACGGTGTTTCGTTCCATACGCCTATAGAAAATATGCCCCTTATAGTCCAGAGTAATTTTAAGAACAATTTTGGTTGTATTATTGGTGCAAGTGGTCTTGTGGATAACAACAATGCATCAGATGTTAAAAATGCGGTATCAATAGATACTGGAGAGAATAATAATTACAATTCTAACTTTGAAATGCAATACGTGGAATCAGGGAACTCTTATGGTCCATTTCAAAGTGGAAATAATATTTATAACAGTGAATGGTTATATTCCACCCTCTACTATAATAACACCTCAAGTGTCTGGAAAGGTTCTGTAACCTCTTCACCAATTATATCCTCCTCACCTGTCATCAACGGAACCTGTACGGTCAATCCCTTGAAATCTTCATCTTCGCTTTATATGGGGATAATTATGGCTCCTGATTATTATAAAAACCAAGAATGCATAAATTGGATGAGAGCTATGGTTCAACCATCTGGAGACAAGATGCCCACTTATACACTTTCTGCAACCACGGAAGTCATCCCATATCATCCCTATGTTAAGCAGGAATCTGGGTCATTTGGCATATCAGGCGTTTTCTCATCAACGATTGACGTTGGAAATATACTTTCCAACACGTATTATCTTACAGACGGTGCAGTAATATCATACCACGGTACAACTCCAGTAGTTTCTTATGGTTTTCCCATCACCTTTGGAAATCAGAGCTCTAACAAGAGCATTTCAATGGACGCAATCACAGTTGCAGGTCAATCAATTTCAGAAGCCAAGTATGGGTCTTCCATAGTTTCACTCTTGACCGCAGATACGAGTTTGTCATCATATCAGACAGGAACAAATCTTACATTGCTTACTACAGGATTGGAACCATATACTGCAATCATAACTTATATTAATATAACAGCTCTTAATTATACAGTATCCGGAAGCATGGCTTCCCTGTTTAATTCTACCCTTTACTCCTCTCAGGGTAATGGTGCCAAAATCGTAAATGATACATGGACAATATACGGTACCCTAAACGTTACTTATAGGGATAACACGTTCAGTATAACGCTGCAGAAGGGGAAAATACTGACGATCGCTTCAATAAGCATTGTTACAACTAAATTTAGCTTGGAGAGTCTCTAATGAAAAGTATTGAAGACAGGAAAGACAGGTCCGTCTCGGAGGTCATCGGGACTATTTTTGTGTTCGCTATTTTCATCGCTCTTCTTACTACCCTGGTAGCATGGTATATTCCATCAACTGAAACAAGTGCAGACCAGAATTATGAGGCAAGCATGATAAATGCCATGTCTAGCATCACATCCACCCTTTCAAACCCCACACTTCCCGCAGGAACCCAGATCAATGAGATCCTGCCGACCGGCATAGCTGGAACTGTCGTTAGTCCTTCCACACCAACTTCCGTTGCATTCTCCGACTCTGGTTTCTCAGAAAATGTATCTTACGGGGTTGGTCTTGGTTTCTATTATCTGAATCAGCATCCGACGTCTGGGGTTCTTAACAAGGTGGTTGGAACTTTTCCATCAGAAAATATTTCTGGCTCTAACGCAGAATTTTACTGCCAAAGCAATCAT
>JAKAYH010000246.1 GCA_021826835.1 Thermoplasmata archaeon
CAATATGCACCAACCGGAGATAAGGTACTGTGCACAGTTACAGAAAAGACCCTTGCAAAGTATAAGATTTACAAAGAATCAAACAACACACCCGCTTCATATCTAATAGGTTATATCTCAGGACTTAAGGCACAGAAGCTGGGAGTTGAAGAGGCAATAATGGATATTGGCAGATATAAGATAACAAAAGGGGGAAGGATTTCAGCAGCGCTCAAGGGGCTAGTTGATTCCGGAATTGAAATTCCACACGATAAGAAAATATTCCCTGATAATTCCAGAATAGGAGGAAAACATCTGAAAGATGGTGTTGACATGAAAGCGGTATTGAAAGAAATACCGGAAAAAATAGGTGCATAAAATGGCAGAAGAGACATGGGTTCCGAAGACGGAACTGGGAAAGAAAGTTGCGTCCGGCCAGATAAAATCAATGTCTGAAGCACTCAGGAGTAAGTTACCCCTGAGAGAATATCAGATTGTGGACTATCTGATGCCGGATATCAAGGATGAGGTAATATACATAGAGAGAGCTCAGAGGATGACTGACTCCGGCAGAAGAATGAACTATTCAATCACATCAATTGTGGGAAACGAAGATGGTTTTGTAGGCTTGGGAAGAGGCAAGGCAAAAGAAGCTGCTCCGGCAATAAGGAAATCCATCAATGATGCAAAACTCCATCTTATTGAGATAAAGAGAGGATGTGGTTCTTGGGAATGTGGATGCGGTCGCGCTCATACTCTTCCATTCGTTGTTGAAGGAAAATCGGGTTCAGTATCAGTTAAGTTAAAGCCGGCACCACAGGGTGTTGGAAGAGCTGTGGGAGACGTTGCAAAGACAATTCTCAAAATGGCAGGTATAGAGGATGCATGGGGATTTGCAAAGGGTCACACCAAAACAACGGTAAACTATGCATCAGCGACTTTCCTTGCTCTTATGGAGACAGTCAAAGTAAAGATTAACCCTGCAATCAATCTTAGTACGCCTATTTATGTTGGGAGTGTTGCAAATGCTGGCAGTCATTAGAATAAGAGGGAGAACTGGAATCCGTTATGATATGGACCAGACAACCAGACTCCTTAATCTTACAAGGATCAATCATATGGTCATAATCCCATCAAACGAAACATACAAAGGTATGCTTCAGAAAGTAAAGGACTATGTAACATGGGGAGAAATTGAAAAAGACACACTTTCGCTGCTTCTAAAGCACAGATCGCAATTCATAGGAAGAAAGCACTATTCAGAAGAAGAGCTCAAGGAGAAAACAGGCTTTGCATCATATGATGAAATGGCTGAGGCATTGATGTCAGGCAAAGTCATATACAAAGATATAGAGGGAATTGTTCCAATATTCAGGCTGCACCCACCAAGAGGCGGCCTTGAATATGTAAGAAAACCATATGGTCAGGGTGGTACAGGTGGTTACAGGGCATCTGAAATTAATAAACTGATCAAAAGAATGATAGTTCCGGGGGCGGATTTAAACGGTAAGAACAAGAACTAAAAAATTTAGAGGTTCCCACTATGGAAGGGGAATGAAATCAGGAAGAGGAAAAGGTAAGCGGGGAGGTTCAGGAAATGCTGGTCTCCACAAGCACAAATGGAACTGGGTTCTCAAATATGACAGAAATCACTTCGGGCCAATTGGATTCACAAGTCACACTCAAAGAAGACCTGATATACCAATAAGCCTCCGTGATTTGAGCACACAATATGAAAATCTGGTTACAAAGGGGTTTGTGACAAATGACGGAAAATCCGCAACAATCAACCTTACAAATGCAGGTTATACGAAACTCATTGGAACTGGAGAATTCAACATACCATCTACTATAATAGTGAAGAAGGCAACCGAAAAAAGCATAAACAAGCTTAATGCTTTGGGTATTACGGTAGAAACAGATGAGCAAGGTAATACAGAGGAATAAGCGGACAGTAATACCAGTCATTGTGGTCTTCGCCCTGACCATGGTCATGTTCTGGTATTTTGGTGATTTATCGCCATTAAGCTTACTAATAACAGGTTTGATACTGTTTCCCGTATACGGGATGCTTTATCTTGTAGTCAGTTATGCAGGTCCGAAAAAGAGTAAGCTTTATGGTCTGGAAAATCTGGCTGCTAAACTGCCTGCGGTAAAGAAAGCTAAGGGGCATGTTCAGTTTAAGCACAAGCTCATTTGGACACTCTTAATCGTGATTTTATATTTCGTTCTTACAAATATCTATATCTATGGTTTAAACCAGTCTCAGACAATAGATGTTTTTGCATCTTTCAGGGCAATATTTGCAGGAGCTCAGGGTTCACTTATGGACCTTGGAATTGGTCCTATTGTGACGGCATCTATAGTAATGCAGCTTTTTGCAGGTGCCAAGATATTTAACCTTGATCTCACAAACTCCGATGATAAGGCTTTATACCAGGGAGTACAAAAGATCCTGGTAATAGTTATGATATTTGTGGAAGCAATTCCACAGGCTTTTGGCTATCTCGTTCCAGACGCTGCTCTCGTTACATCCATGAACGCATTTGCACCGGGATATGGAGACTTTCTATCCAAGGCAATAATTATCATTCAACTGTTCTTCGGTTCATATCTTGTTTTCTTAATGGATGAGGTAGTATCCAAATACGGAATCGGTTCAGGAATTTCCCTCTTTATTGCTGCCGGTGTATCCCAGCAGTTAATTACTGGAACGTTCAACTGGAATCCGGCAAATCCTGGTCCGCTTTCACTTATTAATCCACCAGCTGGAACAATTCCTCACATTTTCTATGTTGCCATATACGGCACAGCATCATTTATGCAGGGTCAAGGCTTAGGTGCACTATTCTTAGGAAGTCCAAATCCTGTCATCGCACTTATTGGAACTTTAATCATATTTTTCCTTGTGGCATTTTTCCAAAGCAGCAAGGTGGAATTACCCATATCTCATGAACGGGTTAGGGGTGCCAGGGGCAAATATCCACTGCAGTTGCTATATGCATCTAATATACCTGTCATATTAGCTACTGCGTTACTTGCCAACGTATCCATGTGGACTTTGCTATTCTGGAGTAGTCCTGTATTAAGTCATATACCATTGCTCGGACACAATCCACTGCTAGGATCTTATCTGACATCTGCACAGGCTACGGCCTCAGGTGTTTCTTACACAACGCCAACCGGAGGTTTGGCATATTATCTGTTCACGCCGAATGGATTAACCGATTGGCTTATGCCAATGGTGTCGCCTGCACAATATCAATCGCAGGTTTTGTTCAATCATGCCGCTTGGGAGGAGGGCGTTCACGTCATCGTATTTCTCGGTTTCATGATTGTAGCAAGTACTATCTTTGCCAAGTTCTGGATCGAAACCACGAACATGGGAGCAGGATCTGTTGCAAAGCAGATTATGGCTCAGGGGATGCAGATTCCAGGTTTTAGGAGAGATCCAAAGGTCTTGGAAAAGGTGCTTCAGAAGTATATCCCGGTAATTACAATATTCAGCGGAGCAATAGTGGGGCTACTTGCCGCAGGGGCAGATCTCATAGGAACTGTGGGTCAAACCAGTGGTACCGGTCTTCTGCTAGCCGTAGGTATAGTGATTCAGACATATGAGGCAATAGGTCGTGAGCAAATCATGGAGATGCATCCAATAATAAGACAGTTCTTTGCAGGGGCATAGGAATGAGGGTCGTTATTTCTGGAGTAGCAGGAGTCGGAAAATCTACCATACTGGAATTGGTTGAAAAAGGTACCAACTATGATGTAATCAACTTTGGAACGCTGATGTATGAAATGGCTAAGGAGATTGGACTCATAGCACACAGAGATGAATTGAGGAAACTCAATGTGGATACGCAGATTAACCTTCAGAAGAAAGCATCCAGCGCAATAGGACAGATGGATGATGTCATTGTTGACACTCATATGGCTGTCAAATCTCCAAAGGGATACATTCCGGGGTTGCCTGAATGGGTTTTACGGGAATTAAAGATATCTTCTTATTTCATAATAGAATCAGATTACAAGGAGATTAAGAAAAGAAGAAATGCAGACACTACAAGATTCAGGGATGATGACTCCGAAGAGGACATCAAACTTCACCAGGAATTAAACAGGTATTTCGCAGCAGTATATGCAGTATATACTGCTGCAACTATCAATTTCGTGAACAATGTTCAGGGAGCTCCTGAAGTGGCTGCTAATGAAATAATAAGGAAACTGATGTAAAATGACTGATGATTTACAGGCACAAAGGCAAAAGGAGATGATGAAATCTCTTACGCAGACCCAGATGCTATATTTTGGAATATTTATATTCAGTATGGTTGTTATCTACCTTGCACCGCTAAGGGAAGCTATAGGTTCAGCACTGGGAACAGTTTTGGATCCGAGCATAGGATTTAATTTCGATTTTCCTGTCATTACCTTAGTTTTGGCAGGTATAATTATTGGTGTTGTAACCGCAGTACCAAGGTATATCTTTACCGATTGGCTTAAAATGGGAAGAGCTCAGGCAAGGACAAGAGCATTTTCCGAGGCACTAAGAAAGGCATATCGAGAGAATGACCAGGACAAAGTAAAGAAACTGCAGAAACTCAGAACAGAAATGACTATG
>JAKAYH010000247.1:0-3416 GCA_021826835.1 Thermoplasmata archaeon
AGAGCGCTTATAAAACAATACTTTTGACTCGATGTATTTGTCAAAAGCAATTTTGTAATTTGTGGTGCTTGTATGAATTCTGTATTTTGTTAACCTGTCAGGTATTAACAACATCAAACCTTCAAAATTGAGTGCACATAGGAAAAGGAATGGGTCCACGCTTTGATAAACTTGGTCGATCAAATTCAAATTTCGCTTCAGCACTTCAATCTTGAATGCCATGCAACTGGAATACCAGTTTGCCCTATAACGGAAAAATTTTGAAATATTAGCCCTGTTCACTTTGTTTGTGTCAAGAACAATGTCTTGTTTTGGAGTAGCTTCCCGTAGACCCTTAAGATATTTTCCGTCTTCTCCAATTCTGTGGATAGAATTGTGGATGAAAGAGATCTGTTCATTTGCTCTAAATTTATCAACAACCATCTTTATTTTATTTTCTTCGAATTCATCATCATCATCCATCAAGAAGATGTAATCCCCAGTCGCAGCGGTAATACCCGCAGATAATTTCTTACCATGTGCCTTTTCATCCACTACAAAGCTCTTGTCAGCATTCTCAGAGAGAAAGGCGTCGATTTCCTCATCGCTGAACCCTTTAACAACAATAATTTCTATGTTTTCTCGACCGATAGATTGTCGTGATAGAGAATTTACTGCTCTTATAATATAATCTGTCCGCTTATATGTATATACAATAACAGTTGCAATCATTGAATTCTATTCCGTCGTCTTATGATAAATTGCATAATGAAAACAGCATTTATTCTTTTGGTATTATTGGTTAGCAATGATATCATTAATTGTAAATAAAGAAATTTTCAGCTTCTCAAACTTAATAAAACAAACAGGCAATACCTATGAGAATATGATAACTCTTGATGAGTATATTGAACAAGGACTTCGAGCGAGAAAATCTGTGGATTTGGAAAAAATTCAGAAATTTTCCATACTTCTGCACGATAGACTTTCGAGTGGTGGTAAATTAATTGCCTTCGGGAATGGCGGATCTGCAGCCGATGCTCAGCATTTTGTCGGTGAGCTGGATGGCCATTTTACGGTTGAAAGGGCAGCTCTGCCCGCTGTTGCTATCTCCACAAACACATCTTCATTGACAGCAATAGGGAATGACTATTCTTATGAAGATATCTTTTCGAGGCCCGTATCTGCGCTGGCTACAGAAAGGGACATAGTTGTTGGCATAAGCACATCTGGAAATTCAGCCAATGTTGTCAAGGCAATGCAGGCTGCAAAAGGAAAAGGTGCTTATACAGTCGCGCTTACTGGCAAAAGCGGAGGAAAGCTCAGGAATATCGTTGATGACTTGTTTGCAGTCGAATCAGACTTTACTCCCATAATACAGGAAGTGCACATCTCTATAATCCATATGATCTGCCTTGAACTGGACCGGGTGATGGTCGCACCGTCAAAGTAGGTTATCCTTTGGTCCTTGTACCATTCCAATCATATTGATAGATCAAAAGTGCTCAATTATAAATTCTCATTTTTGCTGATTACGTCATAGCAATAGCTCGAGTGGAACTTCTGGCAACATAAGCTCGCGAACTGCAAGGCAACTTGAGGAAATGGTCTCGTATATTGGTTCAAGCAGAAAATATAAGGCGTTATTTCTCGTAGTGAATTCAGGCGGCAGGGATGCAAATTTCTCAGAAATGTTAATGGGAGACACCATTAGGTTTAAAGGTAAGACCCCAATATTTTCAATGATACGTGGAACAGGCAATTCGTGGACATACTGGATCGCAAGCGCATCAACAAAAATCTACGCCATGAAACCTCCATTCTCGGTTCGATGTGTGTGATAGGAATAGAACCAAACGTAAACCAGCTGATGAATAAATTAGGAATTAAAAGTAAAGTTCTCAAAGTATGTGGATACAAGGGCATGTTAAATCCATTCACTGAAAGCAGTGCTGCTGCGAAAGATAAGTATCTGGCAATCCTGGAACATTCCTATACTGTGTTCAAGAATAAAATAAATAAGAATCGCCAACTTTCCGCAGAAGTTGCTGAAAAGGTTTAAACTGGAGAAATATTTCAGCCGCACAGGCCCTTGAACTTGGCCTCATTGATAAAATAACCACCAAAGATGATGCGAAAAATGATTTGGTGAAGTTGTAAGACCTCAAAAGGAAAATAAGAGAAGTCACCCCAAGGAAGTCATTCATGGAAAGGCTTGTATCATCTAGTATGGCCTACTCCTTTCTATTCAAACTGTTCAAACCATTGGAAAAATTGCCCTAATTAAAAGTGTAGAGTCAACAATAGAGCATCGAATGTCCCTTTTACCCATACATGGATTCACCTGGAGCCTTATCACTTTTTGAGTAGGTTTTCTTGTACTGGCTCATAAGTTCCTTGAGCTGATTATGGAAGTCCTTCACGCTTTCTTCAAGAATTGCAGTGTCTATCTTAAACCCAAAAGCATCATTGACATTTTCGATAAGGGCAAGTACTGAACCAGGATCTGCAATATTTGCAGAGGCAGGCGTAAGGAAAGTGATCGCAGGGATCTTATGCGCCAGAGCCTCATTCATCAAAGCTCCGCCCATTCCAGTGATAAGGGCTGAATGAGCAGGCTCAAGTCCTTTGCTTGTAAATGTTTTCAACAAGTCTTCGTTCGCTATGCAGTATACTTTGTGCTCGCTTACTATCTGCTGAACGGGAGATCCTTCTAGAATAATCAAGTTTTTCGGTTTAGATTCCGAAAACCATGATGTAAGGGCTCCCGATATCTCATAAAGCCCCTCGTCATCGATTGGAACTTCGCAGATCGCAACCATCAGATTTCCTGACTTGTTTGAATATATCCTGAATGGAGTCCTGAGCTTTTTTCCAATAAACACTGCAATCGGAGGTATATGTGGTGATTTCACATGTGCGACCTGATGCATCTGAAACCTTTCAATAATGTAGCTTGCAGCAATAAATCCGGTAAGGGTGCTACCAACAAAACCCCCTATGATTACTGGATTATGAAACTCCACATGATCGATATCTACAACCTTTGTTTCGAAAATTTCCATTTATATCAAAGACAATCAATATCCAGAGAACTATAAGCATTGTCCTTAATTACAAAGAACAATTTCCACTGTTCATTAAAAGAAAATTTTAACACTGAAATTTTAGGTCATTGTTCTTTCTTCTCGGACTATTTACGCTGAATGTCGGAAATATAATCATTCAATCATTATTGTTGTTGTATCTTTTTGAACTGTGATTGCTGAATAAAATGTTTTTTAAAAGGATAGCATTCCTTAGTATTCGATGAAAATAGAAAATTCTGATAAACTGACACTGACTGAAACAGCTTACAAATACATATTTGATGGAATTTTAAATGGAAAATACCGGGCTGGACAATCAATCAGCCCGGACAATATCGTCAAAAGCCT
>JAKAYH010000247.1:3426-4588 GCA_021826835.1 Thermoplasmata archaeon
GGAATTATATGAAATAAGGGGTATACTTGAATCAGAAGCAACCTACCTTGCCACAAAAAAACTAACTCCTGAGGTGATAAGCGAACTGAAAAATACCCTCGAAATGTTCAAACGGGTGAATCAGGATAGCGATCCTGATCCCATTAAACTTGCAGATTTGAACGGCAAATTCCATTCTATAATAGCAAAGGCGAGTGGGAACCGGTATATTGCGGAATATACCATACAGATCAGGCTGAAGCTTAAGGTTATCCGAACCGCATTGTTCAGCAGCAACGAGAGAAGACTCAGTGAAATAAAGGAACACGAAGATGTCATTAAGGCCATGGAGTTAGGAAATGCAACAGCGGCAAGAGACCGGATGAAATCTCATGTGGCAGAGGTCATAGAATACTTAAAGGCAAACGTCCTGAACAGGATATACTGATTTCTTCCTTCAAACAATATAATGACTAGAAACTCCAACTACATAGGTCGCATTGGCACCAACACGTGAATAATGATACCTTTAAATCAAAAATAAAAAGTTGAAATGGTTAACTTAACCTAATGGTTAACCTTTGCACCACAGTTGGGGCAGAACTTCATTTCAGATTTTAGTTCCGTACCGCATGTCTCACAGAGGAGCGGCACATACTTAGGTCCCTTCAATGCCTTCTTCACTGGTGATTCAGTTTTCCCACCATCAGATTCAATAACTGTTGGTTTGTTGGAAAGACTGGGTTCTTTACCAAAGTACGCCATTCCGATATGGGTTTTAGACGACTTTGCATTCGCTAATTCAACTTCCCTGCGGTGGCTTTCCTCATCATGTTTTTTCGAATCATCTTCATAATGTCTCCTTGCATCGCTTACCCAGCGGGAAATTTCTTCGTGCCACTTCTTTGGGTCAGAAAGCAGGAATTCATATTTCTTGGGAGAGCCAGACTCGTCATATTCCACTGTGAGGTACTTCTTAGTGAAGACCTTGATCATGGGGACTGAAGTGGATACGTTCTTAAGCTCGTAAAGCGGAACATCCATGTAAGTCTTTGATGAGGAAGCGTGAAGGAGGCTCCTTTTTCCTTTCTTCTCGTAAATGAGTCTCCTGTCTGTAAGGTATAATGTGCCATCCTGGATTTCGGCATCTCCTTCCTTCAGAGTAGACTCTTCCTGCATTAAC
>JAKAYH010000248.1 GCA_021826835.1 Thermoplasmata archaeon
GGTCATCGGAAACCTTCAACTCTTTTCGTACCATTTTTTTTACATGACTATCCATTACGTCGTAGAAGGAGTCTCGGAAATGTTGCCCTGTTCCGCCTGACTGACTGGTTCCAACCTCAGAGAAAACAAATGACCAGATAGATTGTACCCCCAATGCAGTTTGAGGAGTCTGTTCAATGAATGGGGTCACAACAAAACCATGAACTTTACCAGGGTTATAATCAGCAATCAGCTCATGAACAAACACTCTTGAATCTTTAGATTTTTCTGCTAGGGTTTCAGCCCCAGTTAAGATTAGATCAAACGTCCTACTCGTGCCAGATGAAGAGCTCCTCTCTGTAGAGCACTGAACAAAAAAGATATTGAACTCATCTATGTCGTAAATTTCATCGAATTCCTCGTGAATATCTGTTGCGATTGCTGCTAAGACTTCGTTTTCTGAGTAAATTTTTTCTTTATCCATTCTAAGAAGTATTATATTCATTAAAATTAAATTGTTGGTATATATTCCAGATGGATACACAAATGGAATCGTTAGAAATGTTGGTGAACCTGCAGTTCTGCCAAACATGAAAAATAAAATACCATCACTGACTGTTTTCATTGTCCACTGTACGATATGGCAGTGGAAACTTTTCAGCCTCTAAAATTAATTCTAAGCAACGCTGAGGCTCGTATTTAGGTCGTCCAGAATGTTATCACTTCCGACTATCTTCCCTTCGTAAAAATCAAGTATTCTCACTTCGGGATCTGCCATTTCGGTAATATCCTTCTCAACAATGAGTCTCTTGGATGATGGCATACTGACTTTGGGGTATATGATCTTGTGAAACCTGATCAGGTCGTTCACTTTGATCTTTATTAAATCGTTCAGAAGCCATGCCTGGAAGTAGTATGAGTTGGCCAGTCTTATATACGGCATTATTGAATATATCTTCATGAAGTTGTACAGATAATCATAGTTAGTTGATATCAGTACAGACAGGACATCATCTATAATCTCTTTCTCTCTACTTCCCTTTGAAAGAGCAATTAGTGCATTCCCCTCCTCATAACCGTTTTGTGTTTCCCTGAGGTATTTGAGTTCCGTCAGGAATCTCAAATATTCATTCACTTTTTCTTTCGGCTTGTAAACCGAAAGGTCCTTAATATCTCTGAAGGTAAATTTTGAACTGTTCAGAACCTTTGAAAGAATTGTGACAAAAGGAGTTAGAGAGTTCCTAACAGCGTTAATCTTGACCAGCTTCAGTTTTGATGACATTAGAAGCTGTTTCTCCATACTTCTGTAGGTAAGCCTTATTCTGTCCTCTATTCTCCTCTCTATTTCGTTAAATTCTGGGTATTGGACTTGATAGATTTCCTGGTTTTCCTCCAACTCTTTAATGGATATTTCAAACACACTGTCAAATTTCAGGAATTTAATCATGCGACTTTGAAACGGCTCACCTTCCTCTCTGTCCAAAGTTCTGGGAACTCTTGCTCCAACTGAAATTTTGTTGCCTGTAAAGCTATTGAGATAAGCCCCCCTTCCAAACTGATCTTTTATAAATTTTCCAATAGACTCGTTGTCTCTGAAATTTACTCTGTCAACCATAACGGAAGAAATTTCATCCAGTTTACTTCACCCGCCTTTTTTCTTTTATTCCTGATTGCTCAAATCCATACAAGGTTATTCCTTTTCCTTTTAACTCTGGTCTATATATTGATGTAATATATCCCCCATTTGCTTCAATGTATCGCTCAAAAGTCTGGTATGATATGGATGTTGGACCCGGATTATAAACGCCATAACACTGTTTTGTGCTCATGCCGTCTCTTACCTGACATAGAGGATCCAAAAAATTTACTGTTCTATCATTCTGATTCAAATGGGTTACAATCACATCATGGCCAATTGGTTCGCTTGATCTGAAGTCGGAACACCCAAAGTTTATTTTTGAATCATAAGGGTCAGGAGCGATCTCAAGATGAGCAATTGGGTAAATTTCCTCATCAAGATAACTGAGAATCAATTTTTCCCAGTTGCTTGGCAAAACCTCAGTCTTCACAAAGATACCTCTTTTGGTAAGTTCCAAGTCGCTCATAAGAAGCCTGTCAGCAATAGACTGGTCCCTGACAACTTTAGTATTCCCATAGTGGGAAGGCGTAAATCTAGGGGGAGTGCCCAAACCTTTCACAGTATGGAGAATAGTATTTAATTTACCATAAGACGTGTTCAATCCATGTGCTTTTAGGAGCATCCTTATGCAAGAAACAGTGCAATAATCCTGATTTGGCTGTGTCTCAAATTTTATGCAAATGGGCTCTTTCTCTTGCATACTGTCCCCCTATATTGACCTCAGGATGGCTTCCTTAATCAACACTATACAAACGGGAGGAAATATAAAATATTGATGCATAGATTAATCTGTTCTGCTCCGAAAAATGGAACCGTTAGGTTACAAATGTGTGGAACTTTAATTATTGTTAAATACCTAACATTTTATACCTATGATATTCCTCCGGCAGGAATTTCCTGATCCAACTCATTGCGTAGGAATTTAACAGGGAGATCTCAATTTCACTTCTGTGTGGCAAGACGTACCTGAACCAGAACTTAAGATCCGATATACTTCTGGAAGCATTTCTGACTGATTTATCCAACGATTATGACATGGCAATGAGTTGTCAAAAGTAAGCTAAAAACGTTTAAAAATTTTGCATGTTGATATTCAGAATGTATCCTGTCTTGACTTAATTAAATGTGCTTTTGCCTGTAATGCCATCTCTCAAAAATTTGTGATAGTTTACATAATGCGGTATAATTTTAATCATGCAAGTAAGTACGAAAATCACGAGTTTACGCCTTGAGAAACATCTGCTTGACAAGACGCAAAAATATGGGCTTAACCTCTCACAATGGGTTAATGCCAGACTGAATGAGTTTTTCAATGGAAGTTTGACACTATCGCAAGGAACACAACAAAAGCAGGAAGCTCCTGATATTCTTGTTCACATGTCTGATGGCTTCAAGAAGTGGCTGAAACTGAACAATACTCCTTCCCATCATATCAAGAGCCTTGAGAGATACCTCACTGAGAATTTCAAGGGATTAATGCTCTCAAGCCCTCAAAACATCCTTGACTATAACTCTCGCATGAAGAAGCAGTCAAAGTATTCCATACTCACCTTAAGGAAATATGTCAAGTATCCTGAGGAGACACAGCAGATAACATTCGACCATGCCAATCATCTCAACAGGGTTCTCATAATCAAGAGGTCAAAGCCTGACAATTACCTTCCATCTAATGATGAGGTCAGGAAAGCCCACAACAAGCGGACTGATGAAAAGGACAAGCTCATATTCCTCATTCTCGCCTTTTCAGGTTCTAGGGTTGCAGAAATGGTGAAGATGCTGTCTGAATATGACCCCCTCACAACTGACAAAGAATGACAATTACATCAGGTATTCCCTCAACTACAAGAGAGGCCAGAAGAATTCATTCCACATTTACATGCTTGTTGAATTGACTGAAAAGCTCCACAAATTCTACAAACTGGACAGGAAAACAGGCAACAAGCCTCTCTGATGGTCAGAAGCTGATGTTAAGGGCAGGAGTAAAGAAACTAAACATTCTGGAGGAAGAATTCACAAAACTGGACAGTGCAAAATATCCTAAAATGCTGATTGTGTGTGAAGATACAAAGGTTGTGCCATTAGTTATGGGATTCCTGAAACAAGAAGGCTACTCCGATGATGAACTAATGGAGATTCATTCCAACAAGAAAGGAGATGTAAGCGAGGATGAGTGGAAGGCAATAAAACAGAGGCTTTTCGACATAGACAGGCACGAAAAGCCAAAGGTGATAGTTTCTGTTCTTATGCTTAGGGAAGGATTTGACGTAAACAATATATGCGTGATCGTGCCGCTTCGATCCGCATCCTCTTACGTGCTCCTGGAACAGCTCATAGGCAGAGGTCTGAGACTGATGTGGCGAGGACCGGAATACGACGATGTACGAAAAGAAAATCGTGAAAAACTTCTCGTAAAGAAGGAGGAACCTAACAGCTACATAGACATTCTCAGTGTTGTTGAACACCCCAATTTTATTGAGTATTACGAAAGAGTTCTTGCAGGAATGGTTGGGGTAGTTACCCAGGAGCCGAACAAAAACAAGGTAGTTGGGGATCTGGTTAAGGTTGGCCTCAAACCCAATTACAGGGATTATGACTTATTTTGGATCATAATATTGCAGGAGAAGGAGGCAGAGCTGGCAATCCCAGAACTTTCCATTGAGAAACTTGAGCCTTTTCCGATTAAACTGGAGGAATTGAAGCCTCTCGTTAAGAATAAAGGCGATACATTCTATAGCGAAGAACTCACTGTTAAGACAACCTTCGGCGAATATACTGTCACTGCGGATATATTCACGGCCAAGAGCTACAATTCGTTTATTCAGAAAATAGTAAATGCAGTATCGGTAATCCATGTCAATGCCAGAGGAAGGAAGCAGAGAGAATTTCCTGTAATGCAGGTGAATTCAGCCCTGATAGCAAAGCTATGTGACGAATACATAAGACATAGATTGTTTGAAGAGGAGT
>JAKAYH010000249.1 GCA_021826835.1 Thermoplasmata archaeon
CAACATAGGAATAATAACCTCTTGCGCTGGCGACTTTCTTAGAATATTGAAACACCGTATTTCCAGCAAGTAAGGCCGCAACAAAGCCAATGATGAACGAAAGAGGGGTTGCGCCCCAAGCAAATGATGCTGCTCCAAGAATCGAACCAGCAAAGATTCCAATTGGAGCGATTTGTCCTATGCCCTGAAATACTAACCCAAAGATACCTACATTTGTTTCCTTAAGGCTTTCTGATTGATGATCCATCACGGTTGGATCCGTAAGATATATAAAGTTGTTATGATCTTCAATTCTTCAGAAATGCGGGCACATGCTCTGGCCTGATCCAAAATGATTCCAGAATATCCTTCTGTTTCCTCATTATCTCTGTTGTGATCTCCTTACTGTTCTGCACTTTAGCTTTTCCCAGCTTATGCAACTACAGAAGCATTTTCTCTAAAGAGTATTTCTTCAGTAAACCGAACCCGGAACAGAGAGGTGTTGATATCATCTTGAACTCAGTGTATGGAGCCTTCCTCAATCGCATATGGTGGTATGCTTCAACGATATTTCATGATTTCGGTTACACACTGTATTTCAGAGAAAAATCAACTAAATGTTAACAATGTCTATTTGTGGTTATATTAATATACACTAGGTCAATTTCAAGATAATGAGTAAGGCGCTGTTTATTAATGACCACGAGGTTAGAGCGTTAATTACGCCAAAACTGGCAATCGAGGCTGCAAAAGCCGGTATGAAGGAATATGGAATAAGAAAAGCAACTAACGTGCCCAGAAGTAAGATTATCTTAGAAGATGGATTGTTTCGAGCAATGATGGCTTCGATTCCATCGTTAGATGTAGTAGGTATTAAACAGGGTATGTGGTTATCGAGCGAGGCAAAGGGGAAAACTAATGAAGTGGAGCGGAGAACAGAGCTCGTTACATTGTTTTCTATAAGCGAGGGAAGAATTTTAGCGGTGATCAATTCACCAACACTTAATCAACTCAGAACCGCTGCGGGTTCAGGATTAGCAACAGAGTATCTGTCGCGTGAGGATTCCTCCAGCGTTGGTGTAATAGGTACTGGCCCTCACGCGCTATCCCAACTGGAAGCTGTTGCTGCAGTTAGACATGTTAAGAATATTTATGTTTATAGCAGGTCTGAGGAGAATAGACTTAAATTCGTAGAGAAAGCGGAAAGTGTTCTTTCTGCCAGTGTGGAAGCTGTCAATACTTCCACAAAAGCTGTTAAGCAATCAGACATCATAATAGAGGCAACTTATTCTCGGACCCCTGTCTTCAATGGTGAAGATGTTATGGAAGGGGCACACATTAACTCAATCGGCTCATCTTTTGCTGGAAAGCAAGTTATCCCAGATTCTTTGTTTTCCAAACTTTCCTTGTATGTAGTTGATTTCAAAGAACAGGCCATTTATGATGGATCTGGAGATATTCTGAACCCGATTGCACATGGATTTCTAGAGTATAATTCAATTTTGGACCTTGGAGAAATAGTTGCTGAAAGGCATAAAGGTAGGATAAATGTAACAGATATAACATTATACAAATCATTGGGGATGGGGTTATTAGATGTGTCAGTAGCTAAATCTGTTTATGATGAAGCTTTAATTAAAGGAGTCGGGCTGGAGATACCTGTTTTAAAATAGAAAAAATCAAGTATATCACCTTATCTGGCGTTTAGCAATTTTTGTTGTAGAGATTCGGAGAGTGGGAAGTCAATTGCAGTTATCTGGCAATGAGTTATATGCTTATCCAAGTGTACTTAGAATGAAAAATAACCCTGAAAAAATTAATCCCAAAAACCCGTAATATGATCAGTAAACAAAGATTAATATATAATATTATTGTATATGTTGTGTGATAGAAGATAAAAAATCACTAGCTAAGAATAAGAAGTTTGGTGTGGATGAAGATAACTTATTTATTTGGATACTAGTCATAATTGCAATTGCTTTCCCCTCTATTTTATATTGGGCCGATAGGACTGGGTTTGGAGTGATATTAAAGCCAATTTTTTTGGGTTTAAGTATTCCATTTTCATTAGCGGCTGGTTTATCGACCGTTTTTGCACTTGGGGAGTTTGTCGCTGCTCCAGCAAGTGGCTTCCTAACTAGGAAGTTTGGAGTGGTCTACGCTTTAATATTAGGTATAGGTATTTTTTCATTGTTTACAGTTATTGAAGGCATTAGCACCAATACTACTGAGATCTTCGGGGCAAGAATTCTAACGGGAGTGGGAGAGGCACTTTTTTACCCAGTCGCACTGTCTTTGGCTGGGATGTTGGCTTTAAAATATCGTGGGACATCTATTGGCATTGTCAATGTTCTTCAGGGTATAGGAGTCTTCAGCGGATCAATAATTTACGCATCATTGTATGTAATAACTTCCGATTGGAGATATGTCCTAATAATTGCTGGTATCATAGGATTTGTTGTTTGTTTTGTCTCGTTCGTGCTTCTAAGATTCCCCCGAATTATTCACGATAGAATATTGAAACTTGACGAACTTAGCAAAAAAAATAAATTAGAGTCAAATGAAGTTCTACCACTAAAAGAGAAAATTGGCTCGCGGGATGGATTTTTTGGTATAATAATAATGGGATTGTTGGGGTTTATTCAATGGCCTTGGCTTGTGTTAATTGCAACTTACTTGGAAGATAATGGATTCTCAGTCCTCGCGGCAGGCACAATAGCTGGTATTATTGGCGTCGGTTTTATTTTAGCTGCTTTTGGTGGGTTTCTTGGCGATAAAGTTGATAGAAGATTTCTATTAGTAATTGGTTCATTTGGAGAGATCATTGCAACGTTTTTGATGTTCGGTTATAAATTCGGTTTCTACCAGGATCTTCTTATTGCTGCCTTTTTCGGGACATGTACTAGCGCCCTTGTATTCACTAATACTTTGGCAATAGTTCAGAATTCAGTTCCAAAAAGAAGAGATATTCCATTTATTTCTGGTTACGCAATGGGTGCATATTATGGAACGGGATTTGTATCGGGTTTTGTTGTTGGAAGGCTCGTCACTCTAACTGGATGGTTAGATGCTATGGCGATAGTTGTAGTTTTTCCCAGTGCAGTGTGTGTTGCACTTGCTATTTTCTTGAACCCAAAGAGGATAAACAAAGGGGTATTGCAAACTAGTTAGTTTAGCTAATTTTTGTTGCGTATTTTTTATCTACTGTGTTAAATTCTTCCAAATTCTCCTATACTAACATCTTTTACCTATATTTCTGGAATCTCTGAAGTTCTATTGCTCATGGCACTGCCTTGCTCTCAGCTTCTTCAGTATTTGGAGGGGTTTTTAATCCTATTTACGCTTTATGCAGCAGGTTGAATACAAACCACTCACCTCTTCTTGAGCAATGTAGTATATATTGTCCCGAGCGTGTGCCTTGCGGCGGCAATACTCGTTTCTCCTGCACCGAATCTAGATTCAATTCTTTCAAACACATTCTTGATTAGTGGTGGTTCACCTATCATCAGGTGTGTCATTGGACATTTACCGAAAAGATACTTTAGGATGTGTTGTTCCTTGCTATGTGTCACTTCCATTTCCTTTTTCCAACTCGATATATTTTTGGTACAAGGACTGCACTTGAGAATATATTATCCCGGCCTAGGATCTTGTTATGTCACCAGTCTCTGAAGCTAGGGCAAGACGACTATAACAGCCTGCCTGTAATTGTATATATGATTGCTGCCTCGGACTGGATTCAACTTCTTCCATTATGATCTTGTCAAAATATCATACCTCATGGTACATAAGTCCAAGTTCATTTGTGAGGGCATTGAGAATGGAACTGGCTGATGTGATATCATTATCTGTCCTTCTGTTGAAATCCCTGAGGTAAAAGCCCAGCCTGTAGGATTGATCCCAGATACATTTCCTGACCTCTGTTCTATGTTTTACAAGAAATTCATGATTCCTGACCAGATCACATGGTCTCAGGAAGTCCATAGATGGCAGATATGATCCGATACATATCGCAGTTTGAGGAGTTCCAGCAGGATGCATGCAACGTCCTGTCGGTGTTCTCAATGCACTGTGGGATCACCTTCAATTTCATTTAATTGGCAACGGTTATGTCATTGCAATATTCCTCCACATAGGCCATTATTCTGTCTATTGTGCTACCCGCTTCCATGACCACGTTCGACCCGGACGCTCCAAAAATATGGACGAAAACGATTCCCTATCTATACTCACATAGATTTCTTTTCAGACATTTTCATCCTGTTCAACAAAAGAAATATCTCTTCCTCTTTCCCGCATTTATTGCCACATTTGTGCCATTTAACTTATACCCGTTGCGCCGAATTACTGAACCGCAGCGCATCATTCGCAGGAAAAATTTAAGGATCTCTGTCTTAACTCTTTCCGGTCATAGCTTTCTGGAGTTTTTCAATTGCCTTATTTCTGATTTCTTCTGGGAACCCTAAAAAATCCGAAACAACTGGTGTTTCTTCAGATTTGAACCATGCTGGGAACCTGCAGTCAATGATTACCTTTGCGAGTCCTTTTCTTTGTTTTATAAGATTGGGTTCTCTCCCTTGAGGTATTAGTCCAACAAAG
>JAKAYH010000250.1 GCA_021826835.1 Thermoplasmata archaeon
TAGGTGCAAGGCTTTTTGCAAGAAATTTTGTAATGTGGATCAGAGATGCCTTTGATGCCTGATAAGAAAGCCCTTCGACCGACGATATAATTCCTCTCATAGAACCGATATTTATTATGGAACCCCCATTTTCAATATTATCGTGTAAATCTCTGGACATTAAAACCGGAACTGTCTCATTTACTCTTATCACCCTATCCCAATCCTTAAGATCCAGTGAATCAAGTGTTTCGGATCTATATAAACCTGCATTGTTAATTAAGGCCCTTAGACGGTAATTATTTCTTTTTACATCTTCTATGAATTTTGTCCGTTCGTCCTCATTAGAAAGATCAGCTTTGTAAAGTTTGCAATTTCTACCTTTTTCCTTTACTTTTGAAGAGAAGTCACTTGCTTCCAGATCATTATTTCTGTAAACTGCAATTATATCATAACCTTTTTCCGCCATCTTAAGGCCGATAGCCTTACCTATTCCTCTGGTTCCTCCTGTAATAAGAACACTTATATTTTCTCCACTATTCATAATCATTGAAATGTAATCTGCCTTAATATTTTGTTCATAGGCACAAATCAATTCTATGATAATATTCATTGAAATTAGCTATTCACCATTACTCCTTGCTTTATTCCCTAACGCTTCAATTTCATTAGAGACAATTTTTATTATAATCGGGAGCGTTTTTTCGTTTAGCTCGTATCTGCTATTGCCAATGTCACAAAAATAAGATTCTCTGTCCACATGGAAGTGAATAACGTTTTTTGATCTATAATAGAAGGAACCCGGAGATTTTTCCTTGAGGCAATCAAATTTTCTAATCTTTTCGATTACATACATTATTGGTATTAGATCCTCAGATTTAGTGTGCCTCATGATCGCCTGTCTTTCTTCCCTCTGAATGAATCTTAAGAAAATTAATCTGCTCCTCGTAGATTCGTTCTTTCAGGTCCCATCTAAAAGCATTTCTTTCCATGTATATATTATTTCTCACATCGTTTAAAATAAATTCCTTTGCTTTGCCCAGAAAATCAATTTCTTCGATTACCTTATCGCAATTAATTCTCGCAGACGGTTTAGCGAGTGTTGGATCAAAAAACCTTCTCCTGGCAATCGACCCACCCATTAGACATGTATAATCTTTTGCAAAACCACACTTTGCCTTTGATGAAGAAATAATAATATCGCTTAAAAGGGCGATCTCAAAGCCAATATTTATGGCATCACCATTTATTAATGAAATTATTGGCTTTTGAACACCCGATGAAAAGAGAGAATATGAAAGCATCGTTTCGAGTGCCTCTTTAATTGATTCTTCTGGCTTAAAATATATGTCTTTAGCAAAGACTGAGTTTATACCGGTTAATCCGATGTATTTCACTTTCTCATCTGCGGCTGCAATTGCAAGCGACTGCATCAATTCATTCAAGGTGTTCGTCTGGATATTTCCGTTTCTGTCTGACTTTATTACTATGAGGCCGATCGAATCTTCCTGCCAGAAAGTGATAGAGTTGAATCCTTTTACCCTTATGTTACTCACGGAGGTAGACCATCCTGTACAACCTTATTTCTATACCAATAAGAATCATTAGGATACCCAATCCAATACCAAATCCTTCTTCCTGAACCAGATTAAGAGGGTTTGCCTGTAACATCAACCAGAGAATCTCCATTGAAATTATAACAAGTATTGATGAAATTATCATCGCAGTCTTCTTGCTCATTTCATAGCCTTTGATTGTTTTTGCTTTCAATAATGCCAGATTAGAGATTTCTGAAGACCGCATAGTCCCAAGTGCAGCAAATGTCATTCCGGAACCAGCTATTAATGTAAAAGCTGTGTTATAGACTGTGATTCCCGAAAACATACTTCCCAAAGATGTTGCGAATTCAAATATTGCTATAACCAAGAAGATAAAGAAGACAATGAAGGAACCAATTATTCTGTTAAGTGATGGTTTGAAAGAACCTTTTTTGTATAGCTTTGACAGCATATACATTCCACCCATGACTATGATAAATGGCGGTATGAAAACGGCGAGAACATCATTTGTAGCTATTGGAATTCCCGGAGATAGGGCGCCCCAGAGAGAAAGAATTGCCATATATACCACTCCCAAAATTCCAAACCCTGTAAAGAATGGTCTAGCAAGAGGATGTAGATCATTTGACCTGTCTATGAAAGGAACTACCAAGAAATACAGTAAAGGTATTACCCCGAAAACTGTTGATGCTGCCAAGGCAGATAAGGCTCCTGCTGCATTGAACATTTTGAAATCGACTGCTTTATAGACAAATAGAAGGAACCATGGTGGATATGGTGGAACGTATGCCGCAAGGGGGCTTGATGGTGCAACTTGAGGATATGGGTCAAATAAAGGCGGAACTGCGTTAACAATGTTAAGTTGTAGTTCGGTAATAATTGAAGGAATTAAAATGATAAGCCCAAAGACAAAAGCGCCCAATTCTATCATATAAACAAGGTTATATGGATACCATGGCTTATGTTCAGGAAGATCTTTTTCAACAGCAGGAGCCTTATAATTTGCACTCTTTTGAGATGGCATTAAACCGTTAGCTTCCGCAAGATAAAAGTGAAAACCAAAAAGACCGCCTATAACTGCTGAGAGGATGATATGCCATCCAAGCATTCTAACGAACAATGATGTGGATGTCCCATTTCCAAAAAAGATTGATTCAATAAACGGACCGATAACCGGTGAAGAAAGAGCAATTCCTCTTCCCACATCTGTTGCATCAACAGATAATACATCTCCTGACATCGAATACCCAAAGTAACCTACTCCAATAGTAACCGCAAGAAGAAGAACGCCTGTTACCCACTGCAGTTCTCTTGGCTTCTTGTATGCACCATTGAAATAATTTCTGTACATATGAATGTAAACCAACACAATCATAGCATATGCACCGTATAAGTGAGTTGTCAGAATAAGTGAGCCGTAAGGAACACTATTTTTGAAATATTCTGTTGATACGTATGCATTGGCTGGATTGTAATAGAGTAAAAGTATTAGACCCGTTACAACCTGATAAATGAATGCCATGCTGATCATGGCCCCGGTCCAATACCAGAAGCCACCTTTTTTTCTCATGTAATCTGGTACTGTTGAAAGTGGCAAATCATCAATATGAAGTGGATCCTCACCTAGTATATTCTTAATGCTAAAAGTACTCCTCAAGTCGTCAATAAATCCCAATTTTTTTCACCTCATCCTACACTCATTTGAATCATAAGGGTCTTTTGTAAGTTAGATAATGGAGTACCACCAGAAAGATCACTGGATTTTCCATATATAGTTGGTCCTTTCATGTTTTTTGCCGCAAGAGTATCTGTGCTTGGATCCCAAGCTAGTATGACGTTTGGTAAAGGCTTATAAGTTGGATGGGTGATAATTCCTGCACCCTTTGAAGGATCATACGTACTTCCATGGCAGTCGCAGTGAATTACCCCATTCGGATAATCGGATGCAGGTCCCGGTAAAATTGAAGAAAGTATAGATAATTGATTTGGCGGATAATACCTTATTATTGGGGGCACACAACCAAGGTGCTGACATATTGCACTAAATGAAACAATTGATCCGTTTGGACCTGTTCCACCTGGAGATTGAAACACAACTCCAGTGGCATCAATAGTCACAGGAACTGGACTTATTTTCTGGGGTACATTTGATGAATTCCCAAGATTAATTAGGAAATTTGGATCATCCGTTAGAGGATAATAATAAATCCATATGTTTGGGGAGTTAACAGGAAATTCTGAAGCCTTTACTGGAACTGGAGTTCCGCTGTTTGAACCTGGTGGTACCCAATATAGAACAGTTTCCGGAAAGCTTGATAAGCCCACCGACGGTGTTACCACGTTTTGAACTACAGCTTTACCCAAGCCACCAACTGCAGCGACCGCAGATAATCCAACAAGTGTCTTCAAAAAATTACGTCTTGAAACATCAGGTTCGTCTGCCATTGATTGTGAATACTTCAATATCTTATAATATTTTTCCGTTTCACCTCTGGCAAGATTGAAATTTAAGATTGTTGCCGACTATTTACAAATTATAAATTTCTAATTCATATCTCACATTTATCCATATGATACCTTAAAATTGGCGAAATGTAATAGAATCTATACGATAACTGTACCGCATTCTACATAATGTAAAAATTTTAAAAAGCTATAGTATCCCCTGTTAGTTTCTAATATAATCATTAGACGGTTCTACTATCTCAGCTGCCAAAGAATACTCTGTTCTAAGTCTTAGAAGGTAAATGAAAACTAGAAAATCCATGATCAGGACATTATAAATCTCATATTCTGCGACAGAAACGAAGTTTATTCTAGTTTCGAGTAACCAAAAAAAAGCATCTGTTAATAACAATGCACCGCCATATGAAAATGCTCTCTGAAGCATCATAGAAAAACCAAGTATGAAAAAGGTTATCTTTCCTAAGAGAAAAAACCATTCAGCCAGAAATGTGTGGGGCGCTGTACCTTCATGATATACCCCAACCAAAGCAAGAAAGAGTCCA
>JAKAYH010000251.1 GCA_021826835.1 Thermoplasmata archaeon
TAATTGTGTTTGACAACAAGGTCGTCAGCAGGAACGATCATATGACCTTTCGCCCTAGCCCTAATGCAAAAATCGATGTCTTCTCCTGCGGCTAAAGGGAAGTTTTCATCAAATCTCAGCCCATCGCCGAAGATAAAAACCGGTGCGATCATTACACACGTAGTTCCATAAACAAGGCTTTTATATTCTGTATCAGGCTCATAAACTCCATTCAAAGTACCGTCAAGGTCATGGAACAAATCATAGCAGGTGCTCAAATAACTTTCAGTCTTTGGGGAATAAATATCCCTGCCTTTTACAGCATTGTTGCAAACTAACTTAAAAGTCTCATTGACCGGGCTCACGACATCATCATCCATGAAAACCAACAAATCCATATCTGCGGCCAATGCCTTTTCAATTCCAATATTCCTAGCTTTAGCTGGACCATTGTCTTCATTTACATTTATGACTTTAACGTTATCTAATTCACTTAGAATTTTCGAAGCTTGGTCTTGAATTCCACCTATGATCCACAATCCTGAAAGATTGCCCCATGAATTTAGAGACATCACTAGATTCTTTAATTGAATCAGTTTTTTGTCATCTAGGTTAGTAAGATTTGTTGGTATAATGACGCCGGATTTGTAATTACTCCTGATTTCACTTATTGATATTTTTGAGGAGACGCGTTCTTTCAATCTATTTTCTAAGTCTTCCTTTGCTGATTTTAGATATTCTTGTCCCCTATTGAACCCGAGCCATAGTGAAAAAGACGATATCATGTTGAGTGTTAGGAATATTGAAACATCATCCTTTGAAAGACCTATGGCTTCCAATTCACTTCGACGCACCCTCAAATAGCTCAATAATCCTTTCAACTCGTCATTAAAATTATCAACAATTTTCATAAAATCTAATCCAGTGAATTCTGACAGTCTTTTAGAAAAAATATCAATACCCTTCCTTTTAAATCTTAATTCAACTGTATCAACAGTTTCCTTTTGGTATGATAAAACAGCACCAGTCATCTTTATTAATGACTATCACTCAAAGAAGCACTTAAATCTTTTTCATATAAGAGTTTCACCGAGAATACAGTTTCGGGAAGGCGCTCTATTCCAGAATGTGACAGGAAAGTTCGACATGATAACATTCGATCCTCTCGTCAGATGGTTTGCTGCTAGAGACTTGAGAGAACTGGCTGTGGCGGATGAAAATTTCAGATCCATGACATTATTTTTCGATTAGCTAAGGAATCATCTTGAAGCCGACAGAAGAATGCTCAAAGAATATAGAGATTCCGGAGACCTGAATTATTTCCTGAGCTTGATAGAAAGAGCGAAATTCAGGAAAAACTCGTGAAAGAAAGATATATTATTCGTATCGGCAGAAAATGAGGATATTACGTTTGGAAACTGACCAATTAACAGACGTCTATGTGTGTAAGTGAAATACGTTACATGAAAATTAAGGTCAACTGATGCACAAATTAATATGACCTTTCTGGTAGGCAATAGCTTCAGAATTTATGTCTGGTGATTTTTTCTGGCTGGTATTAAAATTAAAACATGAAATGATGGGCACCTGAACTCAGGAGTTTTTAAGGCACTTCAACCCTATTTATCTTTTTGCGAACGAAAAAGCACCATTGGCTAAGAAGAGGCATCGTGAAGGGATAAGGCAGAAAGGAAGAATAAGAATATATAGCATGTGAACATGTGAAAACATATGGTTACAAATGTTATCGCGATAAGGGTAGATGATAACACACTCAATTTGATTGAAAAGATGATAAAATATAAGCTTGTTGGTAACAAAGCGGATGCCTTGAGGTGGATTATGCAGAATGGGATTAAAAATGCAAAAAAGGCTATAGAAGCAAAAGAGAAAAATCAAGCCATTATCAATGAATGGAAAAAGAGAGGATCTCCTGACCTACCTCAGGATCTATCAGAAATTTCAATAAAGGATAGGGACTAAAGTGAATTATATTGATACAAATGTCATAATTTCATTTATTAGCAAGAGGGATGTTAATCATTCAAGGGCATCAAGAATCCTAGATAATAGTGAGGGGATGGTAACTTCTCCAGTCGCAATTTTAGAGCTGAAATCTGTCCTTTCCAGAACAACGGATCTGGGGGTTGACGAAATAGAAGCTTTTGCTGATTATTTAGCTGAAATTAAAATTGAAGTACCGGAAGTGGATATGAACAAAGTCCTCAACAACGCCAGTGATATCGCCCTTAGAATAAGAATGAAGACTTTGGATATATTACATCTTTCCGCCAGCATGATACTTGACGCGAATGACTTTGTGACTTTTGATCGCGAATTCATAGAAAAGGAAAAAGAAATAGCAGGAATTGGATTAAAAATCATTCATTAGGGTAAAGATTTACAAAGAAAAACAACTGTCAGGAAAATCAGCACTATTACAGTCATTCTTTCGTCAGAAAGAAATGGAACCTTTAGCGATTACTTTTCTTCAATGACGCAGATAGATCGGCCATGTATTCCACGGCTTCAGTCGAATTTTCTATTTTTGTCTGCCCACTTCCTTGTAATGAAGCGTTAAGATTTCTTAACTGATTAATCAAGTAACCATATAGAGCTATGTTTACTATTCCGAGGTGCAGTAGCCCAGAAACTTTCTTGAAGATATATTCGTTATGCAATCCTGCCCCGAGAACATATGGTATTTCAGTTTATCACCAAGAACAAATGATAAATCGGCTTTCAAAATTAAAATGCAATGGATGGAGCGCTGTTGAGTTCAGACAGAGAAATTGGAGAGAGGGGGGTCCCTCTCACCCGGGTTCATCTGACATATTCAACATAATGAACTGTTGAAGAGCTAATACATATTGCTGGTGTTGAATTTGTCCCAAAGTATGAATTTACCAGCTGCTTCGCCATCCAAGGTTCTTTTTTTAAAACTTGTCCCCAAATTATTCTTTAGGTTTCCATTTATTGCTTGTCGCGTTAGACTTGCTACCTATCGAACCCAAAGAAACGCTATGATCAGCAAAAGAAAGATGGGGGGACAAGCCTACGATTCTCTCTACATCCACAAGTGGATAAATTTAAATTCTCGTATTAGGTGATATCTTAATGACCGATCCTCTAGAGAAAATCCAGGATGAGGGGTTACGCCATTCTCTGCGGATGATCAGAGAACTAATGGGATCAATGGAAAGAAGCAGGGATCTGCAAGATAGAATTCCTGGCTTTAAGACGCAAAAAGGGATATATAAACCGCAAAATTCGAACTATGCGCTCTGGGTTAGGCAGACTAGCCGGGGCATCTACCCAGATCAGGATGTTACAAATCTGCCCGATGGTTCCTGGCTTTATAGGTACACCCCCGAAGCTAAAAATGGCAAAACAGATATGTCGCTCAGTACAAACAATGCGTTGCTTAACTCAATGGATGACAGAGTGCCGGTTGGGGTATTCATACAGAAGAAGCTACCAGGCTCGGACAGGACGTATGAAGTAATGGGATTAGCGTACGTGGAGGAATACGATGGAAAACACTTTGTAATGCATGGAGAACCAATAGAAATAGAGAACCGGCCTATGGCAAAAAGCTCAATAACGCCATTCCAGCCCTTCGAGACATATCGGGAAAAAATCTCAGAATCCACGACCTCAATAAGGCAAAGAGCATTCCAGACAGCTGTCAGGAGAGTATATCGTGAAAAATGCAGCTTATGCGAAATAGGATTCAAGTTTCACGGAGAGCCCATAGGCCTTGAAGCAGCACATATAATCCCAGTTTCTGATCGAGGAACATCCATAGATATTAGAAATGGAATATTGCTCTGCAGAAATCACCACATCTTGTTTGACAGCTACCTCTGGACCTTCGATGAGGATTTCAGGGTTAGAGTATCGTCCGATAGAGTATTCAGGGAATCAGCTGCCAATAATCATGTCCTGAAGGCAGAAGGGCATAAACTTGTCAATCTGCCCGCAGAGGATTATGATCTCCCTGCTGTGAAGGCCATAGATTACCGCCTCGGCCTATTTGAAAAGAACAATCCTTGAAACCTTAACCACGTACCCTTAGGCTAATTTAACCTCAATGTCCCGTGTTCCCTTTGTGGTGAGTTCAGAGAATTTATGGAAAGATTGTCTTTTACTCTAACAGATGATTTATTCCGGCTCCCTGCAGCGCGATCCGCGATAATTAGTTTTATCCGAGATTTGAAAAAGAACAGTTATCTATTTCTTTTGCCTCCTTTCTAGATATTCTATGACATCATTAACACTCTGAAATCAACTTTATCAAGAAAAGAGATATGAAATTGTTAGTCTGATTGGCTTTTGCAAAATCCGCTTCAGAAAGGTACCTTACCCAGGAGTTCTTGTTTCCTTTCCCCCTGTACCTAAATATAGGATGAGGTCTTAACCGCCAAGAAGGCACACTAAATTGCAATGATGATGTGCAAAATAATGTAGATACCTATATCGGAGGTGGGTTATTTCGTCTCCCGATATGGACGAAATTTTTATTCTATTCACAGAAACCGCTTTTTTCCT
>JAKAYH010000005.1 GCA_021826835.1 Thermoplasmata archaeon
TCTATAATTCTTGTATTTTCCAATATTCTTCCATCCCCATTTCAAAGAAAGTCAGGAAAAATGATCGACATATTCGGAAGAAGAAGATTCACATACATCCTGCCATTTTTACTTTTTATCGTATACATTATGCTTTATTTTTCTGTACTTTTTAATTCTAACATTATACTTATCTTCGTACTGCTCACATTCACATCCTATTTAGGAAGTTTTGAATCGACTTTAAAAAATACGATTATCACTGATCTGAGTATAGAGATGGAACGCAGTAAGTATTTTTCCATTATGAGAATATGGGCCAACGTAGGAATTGGGATTGGCCTGATCTGTTCCGGCATAGCATCCATTGTCTCCTATTCCCTGTTCTTTCTGGCTCCAATTATTGGATCACTGTTCCAGTCCATCATGTTTCTCATCTTTTTTAAGGAATCTGGAAATGGGGGAAATTTTGCGAATGACGTGAGGCCTGGAATAAAATTAGGCAGTAAATACAAACAGATAATCACGGTATCCCTTTTGATTTCAATTTGCTTTGCAATCTCAAACCAGTATGAAACACCAGCAATGCCCCTTTATCTTTCAACCCAATGGCTTTTTAGCCCGTTAGACATCACCATTTTATATTCCATTAATACTGCGGTTGTTGTATTCTTTCAGGCGAAAATAACGGCCATTGCCGCCAGGTTTACGGAATATAAGATATTCTCCTTCGGTATACTTTTCTATTCATTTTCCTTTTTCATTTTTTCAATTACAGGGAATCTTCTCTTGGTTGCATCTGCAATAGTGATACTTACAGTGGGAGAAAATATGATGAGTCCTGTGTCGAGTTCCATCATATCAAAAATCGCACCGGAGGATCAGAGGGGAGAGTATTTTGGCATTAACTCCTTAATTTATGCAATTATAAGCCCGATTTCCATTTTTTTGGGAATAGGTCTCCTTCAGATATTCGGGTTCCATGAAACCTATGCCATGGATGTTCTTTCACTTCTATCAGTGATAACCTTTATATCTGCATACGTGTACTTCGGTCGCATTATAAACTCAAATGGCCATCAGGATAAATCCATTCCATGAAAAAAATTCAAAAAGTTCAACATTTTATAGGTTGAAAAAATATACATTCCATGCGAAACGAAGTCAGTTCAGGAATCATTGTTTTCAAAAGAAGTGAAGAAAAAATACTTTTCTTATTTTTAAAACGGCGGGAAGGTTTTCTTGACTTCCCGAAGGGCCATGTGGAAAAGGGCGAAAATAATTCACAGGCCGCTACAAGGGAGACATTTGAAGAGGCAGGAATCAGGTGCCACATAATACCAGGTTTTGAGCAAAGCACGAAATATTATTTTAATTTCAACGGGGAAAACATCCGAAAGGACCTGATAATGTTTCTCGGAGAAGTTGAAGAGGACACAGAAATCAAGATTTCTCACGAACACATAGGTTACGAATGGTTAAGTTATGATGAGGCCATTTCCCAATTGAAATACCCCAATCAGCGCGAACTGATTACTAAGGCAATGGAGTTTATTAAAGCAATGAGGGAAAAATAATTCAAGCTGGTTATACAAATGGAATAGTAGCGAGAAGGATAATCCCCATAACATAGTCAATGTAATAGGGTGGTATTCTCTCTATTACCATGGCAAGGCCTCTGGTTCCTATGTATGCCATTGCGTTTATCGACAGGATACTTACAGCGATGAATGAAATAATGATTTCAATAATAGATATATTGCTCATTCCTAATGTTGAAAAAATGAAAGGAATCATTGCAAAATCAGGGAATATGCTCACGATAAGTGCAGATCTTACGGTTGTGCTGTCATTCATATGGTTCTCAACTGAACGGCTTTCCTTATATCCATTCCCTATGAAATAAATGGCCACAATGGCAAGCAAAACCCTTGCAATAATGCTGAATCCGTCCTTCAGGTAAGAAATGAACAGAAGGCCAATCACGTAAGCAAATACTCCAATAAGGACAGATATGGATGAGTGCAGGAATCCCAGAAGGGTTGCAGTGGCCTGAGTCTTTGTCCCTGTATAATTGAATCTTCTTGATATGGCTGAGAGAGGCAACCAGTGATCAGGAGCTGTCATGTGAAGAATCCCGATGATGATCACTGCGATAAGGATAGGTGTAAAGGAGTTCATACTTCAGGGTGATTCAACCGTTGATAATTTAATGTTTCCTTATTGCAATTTTTAAGGATTTGTATATGCACAATGCATATTTTCAAAAAGAGAATGTAATGCCCAAGGATCCTTTAGAATGAAAATTGATCCTGTATGAGATCAAATACTGCCACCTTCTGTCAATTTTCTTTCCACTTATATTCAGGCACCTCTTTTGCCTTCAGGGGTTTTCAGCTGATGAGTTTTTTAGTCTATCCCTAACCTATCATAAGATGTAAACAATGGAGATGGTAACCAGTTTACACATGGCTCTCCTGAATAAATATAGTTATAATACAATGATGATCATTTGGTCGAAACGAACCATATGCATATCTTTTATGTTACCTATATTGGAATCATTGATAAATTGGCCTCTTAAAATATTGTTATAACGATATCGAACCATATCATGATGTAAATTGGCGGCGGCCGGAACGATGCCTCTGAGACGATGAGAGGAATAAATAGGAACGAATAATATGTTAAGATGAAATGGGGGATGAATATGCCGGGCGTTGTTTCATTAAATTATGCGTATTACAGAATAAGCGTGGCCGGTTTTCTGATATATTCAAAAAATAATTTAATGGAGTAGGAATAGAACATGGAATCCAGGGAAAATATGCTTGCATTTGCGAAGGAAGTAACGGGCAAATCCAATATTTCTGACTATCACTTTATTGAGGCTGGCTGGAATAGCGTGATACTTGTGATCAATGGCAACATCGCCTTGAAATTTCCCCGCAGTGAAAGCAGTTCACAGAAAGTGGAGTATGAGCAAAAGATCCTTTCTATCATGGAGGGATTTCCCTTTGAAACCCCTAAGTACAGGGTGGTTGCATTTAAAAAATATAAGGTAGGGATTTATACGTTCATAGAGGGAAGGCCCCTGAGTTCAGTAAGGCGTATTGGGAAAGATCTCCTTTCAGATTTTTCAAGATTTTTTGAATACACATTCAATTTTGATCTCACAGGAATGACAGATGCCGGAATCACTGTGGTTGAACCCGAAGAATGGATTCATAGGGAATTGAGTATGCTGGAGGAGTTCCAACATTACCTTGGAAATTATATTTATAAGGAATTTTTCCAGAAAATTTCAATGAGCATCAAAGAAATGTCAATGAATCTTTCTACTGAGGACATAGGTTTAATTCATGGAGATTTTTACAGGGAAAATATAGTGGTATCTCAGGATTGTTCAAGAATCAACGGGATCATCGACTGGGGCGAGTCGGGATCAGGTGATCTCGCCTTTGATCTGGCTGCATTATCGGTAGATTTCCCTGAGGATCAGACACTGAGTATGATTCCCCATAAATTTCAGGATAGGAGTCAAACATATCTTGAAAGAATCAGAATTTATAAAAAGATTGAACCACTTTACAACCTATTATTCCTGAAAAAATATAACAAAGATCAGGATTTTAAGAAGATGTCAGATGAATTCAACAATCGCCTTCAAGATGATAAATCTCCTTAGCATATAGGAGAGTGATGCCGGGAATGGGAAATTCGAGGGAAAAAGAGAAACATATTAACACACGGATAGATGATATAACTGCAGATGTAAATATCGTCTGGTCTAAGAGAAAAACATTGAGCCTGAAGATCACCGGCCAGAAAAATCTCATTTTGAAAGTTCCCCTTAAGACCGGCATGGGTCAAATTGATTCCTTTCTGAAGAGAAATGAAAAATGGATCAGGGATGGGATTAAAAAGTTCATGAATAATATGGAAGCAAAGGAAGCAATAGGTTTCAATGATGGCGAGATGCACCTTTTATCCGGTAATTACTATCCAGTAAGGCTTGTAGATTCAGGAAATTGCCTTGAGTTCAATGACGCTTTTCTGCTTCGGAAGGACTGCGTCTTCATCGGAAGGGAACTGTTCATGAATTTTTATCGTGAATCTCTCAGGAGATATATTGAAAAGAGGCTTGTGGATCTTTCAAAGGATACGGGATTAAGATTTACGTCAGTGAGGATTGGAAGCGCCCTAAAAAGATGGGGTAGTTGTACCTACGATAACAGGCTAACATTTTCATGGCTACTTGCAATGGCTCCACCCGAGTGCATTGATTATGTTATCGTGCATGAACTGGTGCATACCAGGATACGATCACACGGCAAAACATTCTGGAACGAAGTTGAAAAATTCATCCCTGACTGGAGGCAGAAAAGGAAATGGTTGAGTGATAATTATATTTTCATGGTGGCAATCTCTCCATAACTCCATGTAGCATCAGTAGTGTCGCTAGAGAAAATAAAGGGATTCTTTGCAATGCTTGATGAAATAATAAACAACAAAGAGAGAGTTGCCACAGCATAAAGGGACGGGTTGAGCAGGGTTGTTTTGAACTGTTCGTGCATCTTTTCAGGAAGTTCACAACTGAAATGGTTGTTGTCTCTGAGTTTGGCCATACCAAAAAGGATTCAGAAGAAGTTCTTGAGGACATCATATCTGTGCTTCACTGCTATTCCATGAAGATGTATTCAAAATATGAGGAAAAACCATTAAATGGAGGCAGGACATGAAAGCAATCAGGACTGAACAGATATACATAAATGGTACCGATGCCACATCACATATGCGCCATCTATGGAATAATCCTTACAATCAGGCCATTTATATTCTGAGAAACCAGTTTTTCAACAGGGAGAAGACGCTCTCATATGGAAACCCCGCAAGACAGTTAGCAGTACCGTTGGATATGGAGGATCATAACAATTTTCAGAAGATTCCCTCACAGACAGCACAGTGGTCAACAAAAAAATGAGGCAAAACCTGCAAGCCTTAAATCAATATATGTGAGAAACAGGAAATTAAAGGGCATCATGCATAAACTATCTTGGACGATCATCAAATATGTATTATCCCTTAAAATCGACACAATAACCATAGGCCATAATGAATTATGGAAGCAGCCTGTGAACATAGGAAAGGGGAAAAACCAGAATTTCGGTCAGACACCTTTCAATATGCTGGTCGATCAGATAAAGTATGAGGGAAACGAGGCGGGAATAGGCGGGTTAATTCAGGAAGACTCATACGCGAGAAAGTGTCTGTTCCTTGATAAGGAAGATATTGATCATCATGAAGCATATACTGGCAAGAGGATCAAACAAGGAATATTCATATCAGAAGATGAAACGCTGAAACATGCAGTCTGTATTCATCTTGCAACATAATCAAAAAGGTCATCCCTGTAGCATTTGAGGATGTGATAGAAGGTACCTTTTTTAACCGCTGTATTCACGAGGTTTAAACATCAAAAAGAAGATAACTTCTAAAGGTGCTCGTTAACTATGTTGACAAAAAGCCACAACCTAATTCGATGAAATATACCGTAATGTGATCAACATAGGGGAATGTCTCATAATTATTTTATATAGGGTAATTTTAAGAAATAATGAAAATTAGGAGATTATGGCTGATGAAAATAAGATGAGTCATAATGATGCATCTGGTCAGGTTAAATGGATAGAACCAGAATATATGTCAATAATGTACATTATTATCGGTTTTCTGCTATTGATAGTGGCACCCTATGCGATGACAATAAAATCAGGCATATGGAACGATAATGTGATGATTGTTAACACCGTATTTGGCATAATAGTAATAATTCTTGGCGTACTGAGTTTCATGAATAATACCGACAGGAGATATGTTCTAAAGAAGGCATTCCCTGTGCTAATGCTTATTGCAGGAATCATCACAATATTCCTGTATTCCCACTTCTACGACACAAAATGGGACGAAACCTATCATCTTTATATCGTGAATATAACAGATTCAGGGGCCTTCCACATAGCATACTACAAAGCGAGAGATCTAATTTCAGAAATGAGTTCCATAGGGGGCGTTGTGATAGTGCTAGGAGCACTCTATGAAATCCTCTACAGAAGAATGGTCAATCCATAATCTTTAAGAGTAAATTTCATCTTCGCATTTTCTGTATATTTTGATGTTACGAAAACTGCATTCCTTAAATGATCTGAAAATGCCTATTAGATCATCTCTGAATATTCTACATATTAATGAAGTGGTTCCTTTAAAGACAGGTTCAAGAATAGCAGTTCTCCAGAAATTTAAAAGGGAATCACAGCCATCCTATATATGAAGAAATAATTCAGAAAAGAATGCATTACGATAAAATAAAAAATATTCAAAAGATCTAGCAAAATTATCTTTGACCGAAATTGGTATATAGTGTGATTCACACGGAAACAATAAACCTGGGGCATAATGATGACTGAACTTTCTGAAATAGTTGCCTCTGGATCAATATGTGAAATATCTTCACAGGCCGGATCAACCTGTGAAAATTTTACTCAATATTGAGAAATGGCAATCCCGCGTTGTAAAAATTCTCAATCTTTTCCATGACCTCATTGACAGGAGTGAATGACCTCAAGACATTTGGAAAATAAGGATCCTGTGGAGGTTGGTTTCTGAAATTGACCCATACTGGAACTATGGATGATTGCATTGCTCCGATTATGTCCGCCTTCCAGTTATCCCCGATCATGATTGTTTCATCCGCTGAGCATTGTGCCATCTCAAGAGCTATCTGAAAAATTTCAGGATCAGGTTTGAAGTAACCGTAATCATAAGCAGGTACCATAAAATCAATCAGTTCAGATATTCCTGTCCTGAGCATTTTCAGCCTCTGATATTCCCCAATGTGATTGGTCACAACGCCTATTTTATATTTCTTACGTATCATTTTCAAGAATCGGCTGGAACCTGGTATCATCTTTCCAAACTGGATGTGAAGATACCTGATTCTCTGGTGAATCTCCCTTACCATTTCATCCTTCAGGGGAAGGCCAACATTTTGAAGAAACATGTCAGTCCTGCGCAGATTGACATCATCCACAGGGATCTTATGCACAGTGAGCATTTCCTTCATTCCATAATCGGTGTAATAGAACCTTGAGACAAGTTCATCAACGGGTATTGGCCTGAAGAACCTGTACTCCTTGCGCAGTTGAATGAAAACGTTCCTTATGCCACCAAGATCATCATATATGGTGTTATCAAAATCAAACAATACTGTTTTCAGCATTTATATTCTAACCTCATACTTCGGAATAGGGATATTGAATCCTACAATAAAGGGGATCAATCTTTTCATTTATCATTTATCTATATTGAATATGGTGAGATCTTACCTTTATGAAAATCACATATGGCTCTTTACTGGAAATTATGATATGTAGTAAATTTATAACTAATACAGCTGCATAAAAATATGAAATAAGATGAGTTTCAATGGTATTAAGGCCGATATAAGCGTTCCCGGGATGATACCCTGGGAAATAGTGGTTGCATATTTTCTGATTGCTCTTGGTTTTGTGATCTTTTACAGCAAGAAGTCGGGCGGACTCAAGGGCTTTAAGACGGTTGATTTTGTATATATAGGTATTGGCGCCGCATTTACTGTGGTATGGGAATTCTTCGTCGGGCCACTTCTGGATAAAATAGTCCCTCCTGGCCTGACAGCCTTTATAGGTTTTGGGTTCTTCGGCAGAATTGTTGTTCTCTTCGTGGTTGCAGGCCTCGTTAGAAAGCCTGGTGTAGGGATGCTGAGCCTTGCCATCTTCGATATACTTGGTGACATATTCCATTACGGTTTCAGTGGTGAACCCGTCTTTGTCTTCTACGAGGCTCTTACCTATGGCCTTTTTATCGATCTGGCCATAACAGTAAGGCGTGGTAATCTTTTCGGAGATCTAAGGGCCGGATCAAAGGCATCGGCAGGCAAAGGCGGAAGAATGAATCCGTCACTGGCTGCCGGCATAACAGGGGCAATAATTGGATTTACATGGGCGTTTCCGGATCCATTCTTCTACAGCGCGTTCTTCGGCCCATTCCTGTATGGAAGCATAGTTAACTGGCAGAAGATTTTGATCTCCTTCTACGAAGCCATTCCGGGAAACATCATTTTTGGAATAATTGCAGGCCTTATAGCGCTGAGGGTTTCAAGAGTGCTTGTGCAATGAAAGCCATAGAAATAAAAGATCTAAAATTTTCTTATTTAAGCGATGAAAAGCCAACGCTTGTCATTGATGATTTCTATATAAATGAAGGAGAAAGCATACTTCTAACAGGGAAATCCGGATCCGGAAAAAGTACACTTGTGAACTGCATTAATGGGATAATTCCACATGTGATCAATGGAGATTTATCGGGAAGCGTTAAAATCCTTGGAAAAGAGGTTAGGGACATGAAGCTTCCAGACATCGCCAGAGTGGTGGGCACACTTCTTCAGGATCCGGAAAGGCAGGTTATGAATTACAGCATAGTAGATGAAGTAGCCTTTGGTCCTGAGAATCTCAGGTTGCCGCGGGATGAAATGGAAAGAAGGATACAAAAAGCAATATCCGTGGTTGGTATCGAGGATTTTCTGGAAAGGGAGACTACAAAGTTATCCGGAGGAGAACTGCAGAGGGTTGCACTTGCATCAGTAATCGCAATGGAACCAAAAATCATGATCCTGGACGAACCAACATCCAACATAGATCCTGAAGGAACCGAGCAGATTTTCAGGTTCATTCAGGAGAATAAAAACAGGATGACTCAGATCATAGTAGAGCATAAGGTGGAGAGGGCCCTTCCCTTTGTTGACAGGGTTGTTGTTGTAAATAACGGAAGAATCATACTGAATGTGTCAAAGGAGCATCTGATGAGGGATGTGGAGGTACTCCTCGAGGCTGGTATCGAAATTCCCGAGGAGTATATCTACGCCAAAAAGCTGAGAATAGACAGCATTGACCCTGAAATAATCAGAGAGAAACTCAGGGAAAGCAATATACAACTATCAAGAAGGGAGCGCAGAAATCAAGGAGAAATTGTGATGTCCGCAAAGGTCACCGCTGAGGTCGAAGGGAGAAAGATTGTGGATGCCAAACTCGATTTAAGAAAAGGTCAGGTATATTGTATAATGGGAAAGAACGGCGCAGGAAAGACAACACTTATCAGGGTGTTAATGGATTTTCTTAACAAAAAGCAATTTAAGGTGTCATCACTGCTAAACATTGAAGGAGAGGATCTTTCAAGAAAGGATTATGTAATCCGTGGTCGGAAAATTGCATATCTGCCGCAAAGCTTCGATCTGATGCTTGTGAGCAAGAATGTGGAAACTGAGATATACTATTCGGCTAAGCATAGAAAGATACCTGAATTTAAAGCCATAGGAGATCAGCTGATTGAGATGTTCTCACTTGAGGACAAGAGGATGAGTGATCCCCTGATGCTCAGCACAGGACAGAGGAGGAGGGTATGCATGGCAGCAGCTCTCGCATCATCAGCTCACATAATGCTTATGGATGAGCCCACATCAGGGCAAGATTTTCTCAACAAAAAAATACTTGGGGAGGAGATCAGAAAGCTGTGTGATGCAGGCTTCTCCTTTTTGATTGTTACCCATGATTCGCGATTTGCATATAGATATGGGGATTTCATCGGAATTATGGAAAATGGAAAAATCGTTCATGAGGGGACTCCAGACGAGATTTTCAGATATTCTGAAAAATATGGAGTCATTGCTCCGTCTGATTTTGTCTTAAGAGTTTCAGGTGAAGAGGTGATCAGTTAAATGTACAGTATATTGGATACAGTAATAAGCTGGCTTCTATTTCTTTTTGGAATAAGCATACCCTTTTATTTAATACTGGGAGCAATTGGAATAGCAGGTTTCCGGGAGATAACAACCTATGAGAAATATGACACCTTCTATTACAGACTGAACGCGTCTGTCAAAATTATGCTTTCCATAATAATAGTGTTGATAGCAACCTTTTCCATATGGTGGATAGGTGCGATCATCACCTTTGGGCTGCTTGCATCATATAAATCTCTGAAGAATGGCTGGAGGAAGATGTATCTGGCAGGCTTTCTAATACTATCCATAATAGTCGGAACTGTGTGGGGGTATGCACCCTATGAGCCCTTATCAATCGTTTCTATGGCACTGAAGACGCCCGTATCGAAGTTTACCACAGTATGGACATGGCCACCTTACTTTTCCATCCTTGGATATGAACATCATCTTACTTTGCAATCCATCTATTACAGTTTGCAGATATCATTCAGATTCACCGCGGCAGTTGTCGCCAGCCTTCTTCTTGTTATGACAAATACCCCTGCACAGATAATAAAGACGCTGAGCAAATTCAAAATACCCGATCCCATAATTTTCTCGCTGGTCGTTGCAATGAAGACGGTACCTGCAGTGTTCGATTCCTTTGACACATCTATAAAAATATCCATGATGAGAGGGTATGGAGGGAATAAGCCCAGGTTCTTGAGGCCCTTTGTGGTGCTTGCAGCTGCAATAGGCTCAATTGTTCCCACAATGGTACATCTGTTGAGAGGGGCCAAGGACATAGGAATATCGGCAGACACAAGGGCATTCAGAGCATATCCTTCAAGAACCTACTATATTATGACGCCCTTTAAGAGGGAGGATTACATATTTTCCGGAGTGCTCGTAATGATGGTTGTGATGACTGTTATTGCCATTATGGTGGGATTCGGCAGGGCAATTCCATATCTCACATGATCAATATCTAAAAATATATTTGATCTAGCCTTTAATCTCAAATCAAACACCGAGTTTCATCATCCACATTATCGATCATGAACCCATATGATTGATCAGAACTGCGCGGTTGAATACCAATAACCTTTCATCAAAAGGAATTTCACAGTTCCTGTTCCTCAGATTAATAAATGTCTTAACGATATCCTATCTCATAAATATTGAGGATCACCTTCCTTCTTCCCATATTAGATCCACGTAAGATAGAATGGAACACCTTAGAATTATATGTATCCTATGCGGAGAAAAGTTTTTGTTGTGGTTGTTAATATTTTGCATGATGCTCTTTATGAGATATAGTGAACCCTGAACATCGCGATGATTTTTTTACAATGATTATCCCCAATAGCCCTGCTCCTCAGTTCTTAAAATGAAATCCTATCCAACCTTTTCATACTCAATTGGATATCACAGCTTTTGTAGGGCACTAATATTATTGGATTAATAATATTTAATAACCGTCAGGCATTTAATAGACTTAGCATACAGAAAATTTATATAAAGCATGTATATTAACAACTATGGATAATCATGAACAATTCGATAGGATGAGTTTGTCCGATATTGACGTTACTGTATCGGACCTACTTTCTGTTTTGAAGGGTCTATTGTTTATGTCTGTATTATTTAGTGTGCTTATGGTTTCTTTCTCGGCCACTGTTGAACCAGTTTCACAATCTGGGCATGAATCTAGGGCTCGACCATCGCTCCTTTCCGCTACTACTACGGTGTGGGGAGAAATGCAATACAACCAGATTGTAAATGTGTCTACGTTTCCCGTTAATGGAATTGGAGACGAATATGCATCCCTAAACCTCTCTTTTCCCGTGCATTACATCATAACTCCTAATGGTCGTCATATAACCTACAATCTCGAAGCTTTGAAATCAAAGACTAATTTAGACTATACAAACCTCTGGCCGTGGGGTATGTCCGATAACAAAGGTAGTTTGATGGTGGGTTCAATATATTACACGTCAACAGGTATCCCAACGAGGGCAGTGTATTGGGATCCGTCGTTTTCGGCAAGCCAAAACATGGGCTCTACAACCTTAACGACAAACATACTTATTAAAGAAAGGGCCTTTGCAGAACCCGGAAAGGGAGCTGTGAAGGGTATGGCTGAAATAAACAGCAATATTGCAGTCCATTGGGGGGCAATTGCGTTTACAATAATTTCTTTTGGACTTTCTTAGTCTCCAAATAATATTATTTTTAATAGGTGTGTAGTTCAAAATGAAAGCTAAAAAACTCCTCGTTATCTTAATTGTAGCATTAGTAGTAATATCAGTTACAATTATTCTTCTTCCACTGGAAGAATTTGAACAATCAAGGGATTCCTTGAATTCCAATGCCTTGTCAGATGGTTCTTATTACACTTATTACGTGTGCGCTGATAGGAATAGCTACGCTAAGCTGCAGTCTAACAGTAACAATTACACTTTCCCACAAGGTGTAATAAAACTCACTGTTCTATCAAATAAGGTAAAAATAAAGGAGAAGTTCTACTGTGGTGAACAGGATACTATTAATTATTCAGAGAATGAAATTATCTCTATAGATAATTCGTTTGTTCAGTTTTTTCTTAACAGCCTTCCTATTCAGATCGGATCATTTTACAAACTTCCTGAGGGACTCGTTGGCACAGCCATGAGAGATCCACAAAACTATCAAATCATCTATATGACCAGTAATGCTTCACTTTCTTCACTGCAGGCCAAAATTGGCATAACAAGCCCAACTGAAATACAGGTAAACAATGTAAATGAGTCTATGGTACCTGTTTCAGATAAATTTCACCTTTCAATAGAAAAAAACCAGTTCGATTATGATCATGCAGGCAACACTAACATATTGGTACGCGCCTTTATTACAGGGAACACATCATTTCTGTATCAGGTATTTAATACTAAGGGGTTGCAGTATTCAATCGGCTTTTCTTTATTACTTGTGGCGACTAATGTAGCGCTGCATCCTATTGACTACACTCACTATCTGTCTGAATATGCGTTTTATATACCACCCATATGGATCATTTCCTTTGCAGTTTTTTACGCGCTTTTAAGAAGTGCAAAAAAGAGAAAACAATTAAGGAAAGAGAAAATGAAAACAGAAGGTAGGATCTCAGAATGTCCCTGTTAAACATATCTGAAGTTAGGGTGAGCTATGCAAACAACGCTTCCCTAAAGAAACTGACGGTGTCAATCCCCGAAGGAGTAACTGTACTGATTGGACCAAACGGTATCGGAAAAAGCACCCTCATATCAGTTGCTGAAGGTTTGACCAGAGTAGATCACAGGGAAAAGGTAAAATTGATGGGTTTTTCACCTTACAATGAATCGGTCAATGCTTTTTCAGAGGTCTCGTTTTTACCAGAAAGGCCAGTGGGAATTGCAGGAGGCACGGTACGGCAGTGGATTAAGTATTACTCCCTGCTAAGAAAGATATCGCGCGAAAGGCTTCGTGATCTTCTTTCATTGTTTGACATTGAGTATGTTATACCCAGGAAGTGGAAGGAACTCAGCAGTGGTGAGCTACAGCTAGTATCGGTCATATTATGTCTGAGTGCCGAGGCAAAATTTTTTGTTATGGACGAACCAAATGCCAATCTGGACGTAATTAATCGAATGAAGCTTGCTGGGTTCATCAGGAAAATGAACACAGAATTCTCGGCATCATTTCTCATAACAAGTCATCTCCTTGATGAAATACTTCCCATTGCGGATTATGCCATCATTGCAAGTAAAGAGTCTTTAAATGGCCCGATAACCACAAATGATGGATCTGGTAAAGATGGTTTTATAGTGTTAACGGTGGCCGATATGGAATATATGAAGGAGGCTTTGGAGAAGGAGTTTGATGTCATTGTAAACAATGGCCAACTGATTATAAGGAATTCCAACTTGAGGGTATTCCTATCCAAACTCGACCCTCAATTACTTGAGGGCATACTCAGTATACACAAATTCCCATCCTACTTAGGAGGTGTTCTAAATAGTTAGACGAATTGATCTGATAAAATACCTTGAATACTCCACCGATCCGTTCTACATAGTGGAGATATTGGCTATAATCACTGCCATAATAGTTGTCTCTATTACAGATGCAAATCTTTACGCCTCCTATCCACCAGGATTAGGGGGCTTCGGTTACATCGAAATATTTTTGATTCTTTATTGTTCAATCATATCCTACAATTATTCCTCCAAGATAGAGAGGGGTGTAATGGGATACATTTTCAGCATGCCAATTAACCGAAAAACCCTGGCACGTTATTCCATGTATATGGAGATTCTCATTCCTGTGCTGATGATTATTGCTCTTTTCTTTGTGATGTATGAAATTACTTTCTTCTCTCTTAACTTTTCATACGTGGCATTTGTAGCTACGATTCTAACGGCAAATATATCTCTCTTACTGTCCACAGGGAGAGTAGTGGCAGCAATTACCAGAAATGGTTTGGCAAGTTTTGTATTTCTATTTGGATTTTATTATTCACTCAATGGTATCTCCTTCCACTTTCGTTCATCACCTCTTTTATGGTTGATCACGAGCGGAGTAAGTGTGCTGGATACTACAAGAGTGTCTATGCATATTCTGGAACTTGCCATATTTATTATAATCATCTCGGTTGCTTTCTACGAAATATCGTTCCTTTTGCTAACACACCTTAATCTAAAGAGTGGGAGGTGATCTATAAAATGTCACTATACAACAAACTTCTAGCGCTCTCTTTATCAATTCTAATTATAACACTATCTTTCTTCATGGTTTCTACGGAAAAAGGGACTTCAATTGAACTTGAGGCGCCTTTAAATGCAAGCTGTGAGAATTCGAAGCCCTCCGGTATGCAGTTCGATGGAAGATTCATAGATGTATATGGCAGTGGAGGATATATTACAATATACAGCGAATATGCCTCTTCCAGTAAGCCCTTGCACTATGCCTCAGTCTTTCAAATGATATACATTGAAAGGGAAACAACCCCTGGTGGAAAATGGTCCACTTTCGCAAATTATTCAATTGACATGACCAGCAGGCAATTTTATTCCACATACTTGAATCTCACTCCCGGTTATTTCCAGATTAAATTTGGGACACTTCTGGATTATAACAATCAGAGTCAATATTTAAATGGAACTCTTCCGGCCCAGCATTCGGCATTTATGATACTCCATCTTCCTAGGCCAACACTTCTCTTTTATTTGATATTGGCAGAGATTGCATCCATCTCAGTGCTGATCTCCCTCAGTTATCTAAGTTATCGGAAAAACAGGAATCTTTTCTGATTGGAATTGGATAATTTTTTTTATATTTCCCAAAATTACATCGAACACTAACCTTCATAATGTACCTCGTTGATTATTCTTAGATTAAGTCGATCAGCACTAGGCAGTTGCATACCACTACTCTTTCATCTACAGCAATTTCACAGTTCCTGTCCCCTACGTAGCAGGTATGTCAACAATCCACTACCTTATCAATATTGAACGATAATTTCGCCGTATTCCATCTCACATCCATGTATGGTAGAATGGGGAAATCTACAATCTTTTCTTTTCCAAAGATTAGTGGGTGCAGGAGAGTGTTTAAAATTCCAATAAGATCTTTATTAAAAGAATCAAAGCTGGGTAACACAAGAGCTCTTTACAAAAATCTTGAAATGGATATACTTTTCCAATATTGAGAAGCAATTCTTCAGTCTTTTAAGTGTCAGGAGGAATATGTTGCCCTTCTATATGACATCAGATTATTGGATCAATATTTTCCTAAAACTATTCCACTTATAATCAGTCTTCGAACGCCTTAAATTATGATATATACAAACATTACCGGAATATATTTTAGATAAGATAGTTTAAAGTTTTTACCTTCATTATAGAATAATGGAAAAATCTGATCTTGTATATCCACAATATGATGGAAACAGTCTGTATAATTTATCACAAAATATAATGGTCAGCCTTGGATTGCCTTCAAAAAAGCCTGTGGTCAAGCAAATACCAGAAGATGGAAAGAAGTTATCGGTTGTGCTCATAGATGGATTTGGTTATATGGCCGGGATCAAGGCAGGAATTCTGACGGAAGATGATCCCTATATGACAAGCGTGTTTCCGTCTATAACCACGACTGCACTTGTTACTCTGATGTCGGGCCAGATGCCCGGGGAGCACTGTATTCTGGGAGGCACCACATATGTGAAAAAACTCGGCGTAATAATCGATAATTTCAGTTATTCGCCAGTATATTCCAGAGTTAAGGATTCCCTTAAGGATATTGTTCCGATGAAGGAACTGTTTCAGGTCGAGAATATTATTGAAAGAGCTGCCAATGACGGCAAAAAGTGTGCCATAATTTCTCCAGATTTTATAAAAAATTCTGAACTCACAACCATAACAACCAGCAATCAGGGTGATCGTTTCAATTACTATAATATCTGGGATGCCCTTTATTATTACAGAAAAGCAATGGAGGGAGATTACGATTTTGTCTACATGTATATACCATTTGCCGATAAACTCTCACATCAGTATGGCCCATATTCGGAGGCAAATCTCGAGGCACTTCGACAGATTGTCCATATGATCAGTGATGTGGCTAAGGATTATAAGGATAAATTCAGGGTTGTGATCACTGCCGATCATGGCCACGTTGAGGCAGGAAAGCCCATTGATATGGGTTCAAACGCATCGCTCAGGGCTGTTTTTGAGATACCTCCCTTCGGTTCCACAAGATCGATCTTTCTATCCGGAAACGGCAGCCTTCTTGATATTCTAAACAGGGACTTCCCGGGATTGAATATCTTTGACAACAGCAGGCAGAATTTCAAGAAGATGTTAGGATCCTATGAAGGCCACAAGATTGCGACCTTCGACTATATCGGAGTACCGTCAGATTCAAGTTCCTATTTCTATCCTGGAACAAATGACGAGGGAAACACAACATATTTCAAAGGGAGGCATGGGGGGCTATGTCCAGAGGAGATGCTCATACCACTCATAATCATTGATTGAAAATGTCCATAACGATTTTAGGGATATTCAAAGGAAATCACCCTTTTCATGATGATTTTGATCAACATCCTCTATATTATGGCAATTCATCTAATGAACAGGGTTGAAGAAGATTGTGGAATTGTATGCAAAAAATATTTTCAGTGTTTCAGCGAAATTAAACAAAATTTGCAATAAATTTGCATATAATTTTGATTAAAGTTTGAAAAATCACCTTTAATAGGTAAATAATTCTATTTTGATAAACATGAATTCAATCAAGATAGTAGCTGTTGTGCTTGGTGTATTGATGGTTGTATTCGCCGGAGCGTTTGTTTATACATATTCCGAAATGAACAGAAACAATGGGAATACCCATAAAGTGAACAGCAACCAGGTTCTTGGAGATGCCTTTTCACACTGGAATGATATATCCATAGAAAATTCGACACTTCTCAGCAATCAGTATGCAAATAATGCCTCACTTCAATGGATAGGTGGCCCCCTGTCAGGGACGTATTCAGGTATAGGAAACATCACCGCAACCTGGAATAAGTTTTTCAACCTATGGGGTGCTGTCTGGTTCTATACAATAACTCCTCCAACAGTAACAATCTACGGACAATATGCAACGGTAACATCCCAGAATCAGTTTGTTGTAACTCCAGCGAATGATCCCTATCAGGTGCAGTACATCAACGTAAGTTACAAGATTGTATATTCGGGCTCAACAAATCTCATTCAGAATGAGGTATGGAAGATAACTGGAACTGGTTTCATCAGTACAAACGATCAGGCCGTTATGGTCAATCAGATCACATCACTTGCTTTCAGTCACTGGAACAACATAGCAATCGAAAATATCACAACAGTTATGCCACAATACGCAGCCAATGCAACCCTTAATTGGGCAAGCGGACCCTTGAAGGGCATATACAATGGAACAGCATCCATACAGAACACCTGGAACAGGTTCTTTGGGCTGTGGAATGCAGTCTGGTTCTATACTGAGGCACCGCCCACAGTTGCGATCCATGGAAATGTGGCAACTGTGAACGCAACGGTTCAATTCGTAGTCCAGAGCAGTTCCAATCTCTCAAAATTCATGTACATAAACGTGACTTACGGATTGAAGTACATGATGACGGGATTTAACATTCACACAGGGAACTTCGATTTCGAGATAGTCTACGAAAACTTTGATAACACTGCCATTGGGCCAATAAATAAGGTTTAGAGATAAAACAATATATTAATTTTTTATGAGCTTATCTGGTAGTGTAATATTTGGACAGGGAGACCGAGAGAATTGTCTGGTACCTTCTTGGTGCCACACGGGGCGGACCGATGAGATTTAAGATACTGAAGAAAATTATGAGCACACCGGGCAATAGGAACTCTATTGCAAATTCACTCGGTGTGAATTACAGAACGGTACAGCATCATCTGGACATACTACTTAAAAACGGCTTCATTATGGAGGAGGGTGCGGGATATGGTAAAACTTATTTTCCATCACCAAAAATTGAGAATAACTTTATGGAGATTCAGGAATTGATGAGAAAGAAGGGGTTGTTGAATGACTGAGATAATGTGGGACCTGAACATAGCGGTTCTTAGCGCTGAGTTGCTTATATCAATTGCCATAGTTTACATATTTTCCAGGGAAATAAAAAGGAATAGAGTCAGAATCTACCGTCCAATACTTGCCCTCGGATTATTAATATTGATGCAAAATGCAGTGTCCATATACATTTATTACGGTTTTTCCCTAAGGTATGGCCTGATCCTGTCGGCGCCCTTATTCCTGATAAACCTTTTTGGCATTGGAATACTCATTTTGCTATACAGGGTACTTACTCCCTAAAATTAGAACAATCCATGAGGATATTCAAATTCATAAAATTCAGGCAGGTTTCCAGATAATTCAATATGAAACTATCCTACTCATTTAGATGTATATGCCACCTCGTGATGGCTCGAGCGAATCCATCTAATCTTCTTAACATTTGAAATCACTCGCGTTACCGTTTACGTTTTATCCTGTCACCATGAAAGAGTGAAAAAGTTCATGGTGAATTCAAAGTTGTGACCTTGCTCTGCTGGCGTGTTCAGGATTGGCTTTGACATAGGCGTATGAATCAATATCCGAGATTTTCTGGAATCCTATCCTTTCACATATGGGCATGGATGTGCTTTTAATGGCCTGGATAACAGCAGTTTCCATACCCATTGCAATGGCATCAGATACCCTTGCTGCCACAAGGGTTGTATAGATTCCCTTTCGCCTGAAGCCCGCAATAGTTCCGGATCCCTGAAGAATAACGATTTTTTCCTTTTTATAATATACACTCACTCCATAGGCTACCGGATCTGGATTATTTTCAAGAAACGCCAGGTAAAGATCCCCTCCATCTCCTGAATGCATAATCAGTTTTGATCTTATTGCAAACGACTCTGCCGATTCACCAAAGCCATAAGCTGAAACCATCATACCTGCGTAATCAGCAATCTTTGAAATGGGTATTCTTTCGATCTTAACATCCTCATTGGCCTTTATTCTCAATTCATTGAGTTTTACGTACATGCCGGACATGCATACCTGAGGAATTTTTATGAGTCCATTTCGTTCAAGGAGTCTTGGGAGATTGCCTGGTGATGATGAAGCCCCAACAATCCATGTGAAGTTTTTGGACCTCTGGCTGTACCGTGCAATGGCTTCCCTTATTGTATTCTCAGCATTTTCTTCTGAAAGTTCACTGAATCCCACACAATTAAGGCCAAATGAATCCACATTCGATATCCGCCCCTTAATCCCATCAATTTCCAACGGTTCCAGTTCACCTGGGGAATAATATCTTGAATTTGTTTCGTTGCATGTGTGGTCTATAAATTCTCTAAGGTGTACAAGATTCATGAGATTATAATTTTAAAGTCTATATAATTTTTTTTTGAACAATCTAAATAAGTGCAAGTCCCCATACTTTAACCCATGGTGATTATGCCGCTGAACGTATTAGCAATCCTTTCGAAATTATAGTAAATATCCAAAGTATCGCTTTAACCCTGCTCCTACATGAAACTCGTATAAATTCAAACATTTAAATAATTAACAAATTGTATTTATGGAAATGACGAGGTGGAAATATATCCCTATGAGAGATAGTACATGGAATTGACGAGAAGGCATATGGGGGCCTCTTAGAAAATGATGATAACGGGTTATGACCATCAAAAATAACTATTGAGGATTTCTAATAACCTAACAGAAATCACCTTAACACACATTCATGAAACACGCATGTTACTGTATGAGTGACTTACTCGATCATGCAATAAAGGAAAAATACAATTCAATGAAGATAAAGGATCCCTTAATATTCGTGAAGAATTCAACAGAGTGAGATGTATTCACACCATTATTGAATGATCTGTACCATAATGATACAGATAATGGTGGCAGGCCAAACATACCTGTAAAAACCATGGTGAAAGTATTATTCTTGCAGAGCATGTTCAACATGGTTGATGAACAGGCAGAAACACTCATAAAGGATAGAATATCATTCATGAACTTTTTAGATTATCCAGATCAGTATCCTGATGCAAGAACCAT
>JAKAYH010000252.1 GCA_021826835.1 Thermoplasmata archaeon
CCGATCTATGTTGAACTCCCTTCGTAGACTTTCGCATGTTCAAATGAGTACCATTTCCCGGGTGGAAGTGTGATATAACGTTCTTCATTGTTACCATTTACGATTGGAGCAAGAAGAAGCTCTTTTCCAGCCATATATTCATCATTTATGGTAAACAGCGACTCGATTTCAGGATAATTAAATGCAAGTGGCCTGATAATTGGCGTTCCTCTTTCCACTGCTTTGACGCTTTTCCAGTGCAGAAATGGAACAAGTGCATGGCGCAAGGCAAGAATTTGTCTAAATTTTTCTTTTATGTGGTCTGGAAAAATATACAGTTCCTGATCATTTCCAGTATTCGATTTATGATTCCTGTATATTGGAAAGAGAAGTGCCATTTGGTAGAATCTAAGCAGCATTTCTGGAGTTGTATATCCTAGGAAACCTCCAAGGTCACATCCCACATATGGAACACCTGATATGCTCAATCCTGTGAGTATTGGGATCTGAAGTGCCATGTTTTCAGATGATGATGTGCCGTCACCAGTCCATATTGCGGCGTATTTTTGTATTCCTGAATAGCCTGCCCTACTTAATATGAATTTGTTTTTTCCAAGAGCAGAGGATGTTGCCTCAGCTTCTGCAAGCGCATAGGCATTGTGAAGTTCACTGTGTTTCATTTCTTTACCATTCACAGAATGTATGAGATCTTCAGGAAATGTACCTGTTTTTTCATCCTGAACAGCAGGTTCGTTCATATCGAGCCATATTCCATCGAAGCCGTTTTCCATGAACTTCTCCACTTCTTTCTTCCAGAATGATTTTCCCTTTTCACTAAAAAAGTCAGGGAATGCGCACTTTCCCGGCCATACGCTACCGGTATAGATTTCCTTCTTCACAGTTTCCACATAGCTTCCTATTCCAGTCTGAAATTGATCATATCCCTGTTCAGCCTTTATTCCCGGATCAATGATAGGAATTACCTTCACCCCCATTCCTTGAACCCTTTTCAAAAAAGCCTTAATATCCGGGAATTTCTTTTCATCTATTGTAAACAGTTTATAATGATCCATATAGTCAATATCAAGATAAATAGAACCTACAGAATTAACACCTAATTCATCTCGGTATCTTTCCAGCATTGAAATGATGGTATTGTCCGGGTAATATGAATAGCGTGATATTTGGTGTTCCAGCGCCCATTTAGGTATAAGAAATGGTTTACCTGTTAGGCTTGAATATTTTTCCACAATCTCTTCGGGGGTCTTCCCTCCTATGATATAAAAAGCCAATGCTAAAGATGAACTTTGAATCCTTATTTTATTGTAGCTTGAAATACCACAATCAAATATGAGCTTACCGGGATAATTTATAAAAATACCATAATCGCCATTATTGGATATTTTTATGAAAAAAGGTATTGAGCAATATAGTGGATCCGAATACATAGAATACGCATATGCGTCGCTATTCCATAAGACACTTTTTGTTCTCTTTCTTTCTACTGGAAACGCTTTTTCTCCCAATCCCAATATGTGATCTAATGGATCCAGCGGAATTGATATTTCAGTCTGAACTTCACGTATTTCAACTTCAATGCCAAATTCACTCAATGATTTAATTTCATTCTCAAGGCCGCCAACAAAATTTGTCTTAAGGTATTCAAAAGGTTCTCCGATGGATACCTTCATAATTCCAGTCTCGCTGGAGTTTACTTTAACATTCATAATAGAAGAATATAAAAGAGAAGTATAATAGGAACATGTTTCGGAGAATCCTGCCTCGTTCCTTTAGTTTCGTTATGCGATCATGGTGCTGGATATCTCTATTTTTCACTTCTTCGTATGAGCCATGACTATTCCTCTGCTTGAACACTAACAACAAAACAAAATGATATTGATGGGAGACCAGTAACTTTTAAAATACCTTAATATTTTGAAAGCACCTTCTTCCTTAGCTCGTCGTACTCATCCTGACTTATTTCGCCTTTACCAAAAAGTTCCTTAATTTGCCTCAAGTTAGCAATATTGAGCTGAACCGGATCGATGTTTCCAAGAATGGCATTTTTTCTTTCGAGAAATTCATCCTTTGAGATTAACTCTTCTTTATACATTTGTAAAAGGCCCTCAATCTTCTCCACTGAATCGATCCTGGAATCAGTTTCTTCAAGTGCATTGATCCTTTTGTGCAAATAAAGAAGAATGATTCCAGGTATTATTCCTCCCAGAAAAAGTGCTATGATGGATATTGACTTTGAATTGAGGGCTTTAAGGGTAACGATATCATTGTTCATTATTGCTTCCCTCATTTTTCTAACGATGACAAGTGTCTCTATGGTTGCCCCAACGAAGAAGAATCCAATTATGCCAAGAATGAGTACTGCTTCTGTTTCAAACCTTGAGCGTATACCATAATATGACAATGTAAGCATTATGGAAAAGAATATTGCAAAAAATGCCGAGAGAATGATGGAAATCCAGAGGAAGATTTCTGCAATTCCTAAGTTCGAATAGATCGGTTTACTTTTATCGTTCATTTTAAATCGGAGGTAATTAGATCTAATTCTTATAAAACTTTCTTAAACTATTCTAACCTATACCTTATGGATTGCGTTGATCTATTAATATTATTCTTATTTTATGAAATTAAGAAAGCTAATTAATATTTGGATAGAAGTTGTTTCTTCATTTTTTCATATTCATCTGCTGTCAGAAGACCCTGATCTCTCATTTCTTTAAGTTTCCTCATATCCTCTATCTTACTATCCACCGGGTTTGCAGTCTTAAGTATGGTTGCTTTTTTGGACTCAAATTCTTGGGGTCCGATTATACCCTCATCTAGCATTTTCTTAAGGCCATTGATTCTCTCCATAGGATCAACTTGACTCGTTTCTGTATTAAACTGGTTGATTTCACTGTATGCTATCAATAACATAATTCCCGGAATGATTCCTGTCAGAATAAGTGCTATTATTGCTATTGCAAGAGAATTTAGAGATTTTAATTTCTCAATATCTCCGTTATTAACAGCATCTTGCATTTCCCTTACCCTTAATAGGACAATAAGAGCTGGAATGAAAAACACTAGCCCTATAAAACCAAAACCTGAAAAAAAGATGGGGGGTCCGTTTATATTAGGGTTCCCTAATACTGATATTACCAAAATACTGAAAATAATAATGAAGATTAATGATGCAATAAGTGTTAAGATTAGAAATATCATAGCTATTAAGAGTTCAGTTTTGATGTTTGAAAGATTCCTGTCTGATCTCATTTAAATCAATAGGGAAAGCCAAGTTTGTTTTAAAGGTTTGCTTGAAAGAATGAAGTGCCTTGTAAAATATGATTCCTCTATTCACATTTACTTATTCTGGTTTAGATAAGATAATATCTGTGTTTATAATATAATTTTAGATATTTATGGGACTTGGGAAAAGAGACCTTACCAGAAAGAACAAGAGTATAGAATTGAAAATAGAGGAGTTAAAGCAGAAAATACACAAAAACCCTATGAATAAGCAACTTCAGGAAGAATTGAAGGAAATGGAAAAAAAGTTGCAGAAAGTTAAGTGAATTTCCTCCTAACGGTTTACACTGCTAAAATTTGTCAAGTTTAATCATAATTTAAAAATTTGTTATAGATTGTTCTGCAATCTTCCACTATTTCTCTTATTGACTATTTTTATAAATTTAACATATTCCTATGAATGTTTCAAAAGTAAAAAGTGAAGATAATTTAAAAATTATCTTGCTGAAGCCGCTATTCTCTCAATCTCCTCTTTTTTGTTCACGGAGAATGATGTTGCGTCGTTCTTAGATGCCTGTATAAGCTCATCTGCAAGGCATGCCTCAATAGATTTTTTCTTTTTATAAGAAGCGTTGGTTGCCCCCAATGCTATGTTTCTTAATGCTACGTCTACTCTTCTAGACGGGGAAACATCCACAGCCTTTGGAACTGCTATTCCACCATATTTCAATCTGGTAACCTCTTCCCTTGGTGCAGCGTTTTCAATGGCATTTACGAACACCTGAACTGGGTTTAGTTTTGTCTTTTTCTCGATTATTTCAAAGGATTCTCTCAGGACCCTATAGGCACTGTACTTTTTCCCTGTCCAGTTTTCAGTTCTCATGAGCTTGTTCAGAAATCTTTCTATAGTATTGACATTGCGTTTTCCAGCAGAATAGTTCGAAAATCTTCCACCAGTATGTAAATTCAGATACGAATTCAGGTTAATATAATTTGAAAGCCCCTGATCATGGATTTCTATGCCAGCAATTTCATAATGCCCAAATAATTTGATATCCAATTTACCTCACCGTTTTCTCTTTTCTTCCCCTTACAAGCTCGTTCAATGCGATTCCATTTACCTGAACAACCTTATACCTTACTCCTGGGATATCTCCCTTACTTCTTCCCTGTCTTCCCCTTATTCCTTCAACGAGAACTTCATCATGTTCATCAATGTAATTTATTGCACCATCTCCTGGTGCGAAAGCTGTTATTTGCCTTCCATTCAG
>JAKAYH010000253.1 GCA_021826835.1 Thermoplasmata archaeon
TTATCGTGCTATAATGTTATAAATTTCCCTTAAGCATACTCAACCGACGAACGTTCGTTTGAATGCCGTATAACCATTGTTATACAGCATTGTGCGATTGTCGAGAAAAAGCCCTGTAATACTGTTAGCAAGACACATTATCATGTCGTGAGATTATCCATAAGCAAATGTCGAAATAGGAACAATCTAACATAATCACAGAGTTTAAATTAGACCATTCGTTCTATCACTTATGCCAACTGTAAGGCTAACAGAGGAAACCCTAAAGGAACTGGAAAGAGTCGGGTCAGAGTTCAGGGAACTGAAACGAATAGGATTCGAGAGCCTATTCAAGATAACCCCTGACATCGTGATAAAACGGCTCATAGAGGACTGGGACGACAACGACAAGGAAGATATCAGGCTTGTTGATGAATCCATAAGGAACGGCACGTGGAACAAGCACCCAAAGAAAGACAAGAGCAAGGACAAGGTGAAAGAGTAAATGGAATACCTATACCTGAAAGATATAGAACAGCTTGACGAAGTCAAAGACAACGACCTATACGAGAAGCTGAAAGCCGAAATAGACGAAATCATCAAATTAAGCATGAAAACAGCCATAACCACAGATGAAGCAGAGAAAATGATAATCAAGACAACAGCGAGAATACTAGGCGAAAAGCACAGAAGGGAGAGCGAACAGGAATGAATAAGGAAATCAAAGAGAAAATAGAGCTTCTGAAAAAGAAAGGCTTGACCATTCAGGAAATCAAAGGAATACTGAATCTGTCAAACCATGACCTTTACGACAAGGGAGACGAGCCCGAACAGGCAGATCCAAAAACGGAAGTCGGGCCCGAAGCCAGGGAAAAAGCAAAATCAAATAGTTCAAAAGGATTTGAAACAATCACAATATCCAGCAATAAGGCAGTGAACGAGTTCGCACGCCAGCAAGAAAGATGCCTTATAAAACTCATTAACACCATTGAAAACCCCTTCGAAAGCAAATGGGAATGGGCAGAATGGCACAGGGAAGCCGTAGCCCTGCAATTAAGCCAATATAAGCTATTCAGAAATACCTACTTTATCGACAACAGGGTACTATGGGAACAACTGTTAAAGGAAAGCCATTCATCCAGAGAAATGAGGGATTTTACCGTTTTTCTCATACATAACTTCCTTACCGTAGCCTTCTCACTTGCAAGAGAGGAGTTAGCCTACAGGGAAAGAGAGAACGAAAACACCATTTAAAAAGAGTCAGAACGCCTCAAATTTTAACGGAAAGGAAAAGCAAGGGTATCTTTACCCTTTAACCCCATTTTAAACAAAACAAGGCTTCTTTTGATTGACCCATACGACAAAACTAAAGGGGCGCTAACTTCGTGATCGCCCTGAATCTTGAAAACAATTTGGCTGAATACATCGCCAAACGACACTAGAAGAGGAAAGACTATAAAATGTCGGAAATCCGCCCCTACATTAACGGGGAACGTATTTACCTAATTTTATTTTAATGAAAAGCCACGGCACACCGTAAAACACAGGCTTTTCTTTAAACCGCTTCCCTCTTCTAGTGTCGGATTCATTTTGTCGTAAGGACAAAAGAAGCCAATACACAGAAAACCAAGAAAAAAGCCAAAGGCAGAGAGAATAGGGAAACCAATAAGAAGAATAGAAGCTAAAGCTCATAGGGAACGCACATTAGCAAGGATAAACAAGAGAAATTAAGACTCAAAAAAAAAAAATATTCACGAATTTTAGAACGGGTATTAGAGCCACTCTACAAGTAATCACTCCAAAAAACCCCGAAAATACAATAAATTTTAAAATACGCTAATGAAAGATAAACCTACATAACACGCATTCCGAAGAACATTTTTTTAAACAAGAAGAAAAAAGACTAATATTTCATAAAAGAAGGCTATCCAGATAACCACCCTTTACAGTGATTTAGCGAAAATTCCTAACATGGACCTTACGAAAATTCTAAAGCTCCCAGGAACGAAATAATTTTCACCAGCTGATACGAAATAAATTCGTCAATCATCGTATAACTGAAAAGGATTGACTTAAATTTCTGGAAAGTGATAAATCTTATCACAAAATCACATAGAGAAGCCCCATTAGGTAAGGTCTAAACACATACTCACAAACATGCATAATCACAATGTAACCATATTACCATAGTTATACAGCATTAGCTCATTTAGACTCAATTAAGGAGACAAAGGTTGCTATTTTTTCTTTCATTTCCTTTGGGTTCATATTCCTGTATTCCAGTCGACCATATACTTGCAAATCTAGTTTCTTCACGAATTCCATAAGATAAGACCGGGATGTTAATTCTTTCGAGATTAATCTAAGGTCGAGTATCTGTTCCGGTTTTGATGTAGTATCCAGTAGTGCAATAATATCACCGCAGTCTTTTGTGTATTTTGCTTTTACATAAGAGATATTTTCAACATCCCCATCTTGTAGCTTATTATATCTGTCCCAGGCAGCCTTGATTTTCATGAGAAGGAGATTGGATCTTGTTGGAACGATAACATTTCTCCCGCCCCTAATTTTATCAATTATGAGGTCCTTTTCTGTGAAATCATAAGATACCCGCTCATTAGTTTTGAAAAATTCCTGTTTTTTAGTTACAAAGTCTATTATGATTTCTTCTTCTCCAACTTTCTTGAACAGCTGCATAAAACCGTGCTCATTTCTCTGTTTTCTTAATTTACGTTCTTTATAGAGGTAATTGAGTAGTGCTTTTTTCTCTTTTGAGGTTATCATCAAGTCAATATCAATTGAACCGTACCATGGGTTATAGACATCCACGGCCCATCCTCCAACCAAGATAAGCTTTGGATGAGTTAAATCCGGGTTACCGTTGTAAGCCCACTGGAATATACTCGACACTTCATTCAGGGACTCTTCTATAATCTCATTTTCTATCTCATTTGGATACATAGTGATCAATCATCCTCATTGCAACATCCCTGGAAGGAATTCCACCTGATATGAGATCCAGAATTGTTTGCTCTTCAGAAGCTACCCTGATTCCCATGAGTTCTTTGCTGTTTTCCAGTATTTCCCTATCCGGAAGCAGCAATGTTAATTTCAATTTACCCTTCCCAGAAATTGGGATAATTTCGGAAAGGGCTGTGGATTCAGACTTTGACAGATAAACATATGCGATATCGCGCCTTATGTTGTACCGATCACGAACAGATGCAGCCGTTAGGTATGTAAAAACAGGATGAATTCTAAGCTCGTCGGATCTGGCTGTAATCGTGGAACCCAATTCCAAAGCTTCACCCATATCCACAGAAATCTCTCTATAAACTAGTGAATTAAAGGGCCTTTCATAGGATATTGCGTCAAGGATTGCATCAATGTTGCTAATAGTTACAAAACCCGTGTGTCTGCTCACACCTCCAATCTGTATTAACCTAGAAATGACACCATGGGTCCAGGGGTAGGAAATGCCGGAGCTCCTGGAAATTTCAAGTATCGTGGCAGATCTTAACTTCAGGAGGGAAAGTATGACTTTGAAAGAGGATTCAGATGAGAGTTTTGGCAAGGAAGGCCTGCGGCTAGGCTGCAAAATTGAATACAATTCGGGAGGTATTGTTATTATGTTAAGCTGGTTGCTTGAAACATAATCAGATATTTCCGGTCTAAAATGGACTGTAAGTCCAATGATTGAAACATTGTATCTGTCTTCCAAACCCAAATATTGCAATAATTTTGATGACATCCTGTTGTTAAAATCAATTAGAAACTGTAACTTTGCCAGTTCCCCAAAAGAAAACTTTTGTCTAATTATAATGAAGTAAACCTTTTCAAGATCAGTAATCAAGAGATCAGGTTTAAAAATAGGATCAATACTTCTGTCTAACCGATCTCTTATGACTTGGGCTTTTTCGCTCAGATGAAGCTTGTATTGAAGAAAACGAATTAGATCTGAATCTATATTTGTAATCACGACTATAAGTAATTACTTTATAGTATTAAAACTTACAATTTCATTGATAACTTGTTCCTTTAATACTATCTGTGTGAAATTAACAAATATTGTGAATATAAGAATTGTAGCATTTCTCAAACTAGTTAAAATTAAAATCGAGGTGAGAATTCCTCCTATGCCAATTCCAATAAGAAATGTAGGAGAAGCCGCGCCTAGAGTGAAGTTTGATAAATTTCCGTGACTAGCAAAGAATTTAAGATTGCGGTGCTTTTGTGGTAAATATCCTATCGATATTCAGAATCAATAGAAACCTGTAGTTGATGAAAAATGGCACTTGATATAGATCAGTTGCGAACATTCTGTGATCTCTGCCTCACAAAGAATTTTACGAAGACAGCGAGCAATCTTGACATTACGGAATCAACTGTAAGCTACAGAATCAAGGAGATGGAGAAGTATTTTGAAAAGAAACTTTTCCACAGGAGAGCTGACAAGACGGTGGATTGCACCGAGTTCGGTGACGGTTTTTTTCCTGAGGCTCAG
>JAKAYH010000254.1 GCA_021826835.1 Thermoplasmata archaeon
GAAATGCTGGTATCAGTTTGCGTTATATTTGCGTAGACAAGTCCATTGAAACTCAATTTTTGTAGAATTTGGTATATATTATGGTTATATGCATTGTAAAGACTGCTGAGATTTTGAAAAATTGGGTTACTTAGGTTAGAAGAGAGGTTCTCCAATAACTTTTGCAGATAAATATTGTATTCCATTATTATGTTGCGGAGGGGCTGATTAAATGAGATGTTGGTTCCAATAAGAATTGTTGAATTCAAACCTTCCGGGAAGCCTCCGTCATTGGTGTACATCAACTTAAGTTCCGTTAAAATAAGATCAATGCTGGGAATAAATTCTACTGATGATGAATAACTTCTATTAAGTCTTCCATTTTCAGTCATTTTCCAGCTGGATAGATTCCATAGCCCTATGAAAGGAATTCCACTTTCAAGGAGATAAACATATGGTATGGTTATATTGAATGAATTTCCATCCATTTTTACAATCATCCCCGGCTTGCTATAAAAACCCAGACTGGGAGACTTTGCTGGAGGTGCCCCTAATGAAGCGTTTCCTGAAATGGAAACCATAGATAGAACCACAATTATACTAATCAATGGCAGATATTTCAATAAATAATAATCCTACAGATTAATATGTTATTTTTGGTACAAACTCATTATGAAAATTCTTCTTCCAGTTCCAGCATTATCTGATTCATTACTTCATCAAACGTAGAACCACTATATTCGCGCAGGCCACCCATCTCAGTTCTCAATTTTGCTATAAATTCGCTATCTTCTTTTGAAAATTCTATATTGCAAATTAACTCCTGCATTTCTATCAGCTAAAACGTGATTTATATGAGGATATTAACCTTTGCACTGACCAGAGGGTAATCACGATTTCAAAGTAATATATTAGAGTTTTAACATAATTCTTCCAATATTTTTTCTCTGCTTAATGTCTTCAAATGCCTGATTAACTTCTTCCAGATTGCGTTCGTCATGCTTCACTTCTTTAACCAATCCCTTCTTTGAAAGATCAAGTGCCTTTCTCAGATCGTTTCTGGTCGAACTGATCGTACCTTCAACCCTGTTCCCCTTGAGAATAATCATTCCCAGAGGGAGTGGGACTGGAGTTGGTTCCAGATTTCCTATGACAACTACACGCCCGCCGAATGCAAGAGATCTCAAAGATGAGGCAAAGGTTGCATTTCCCGTATTTTCCAGTACAATTTGAGAACCGTCCGGCCATATCTTTTTTACTTCTTTGTCAAATCCTTCCGATGAATTTATAACAAAATCTGCTCCGACCTTATAGAGAGTTTCCTCTTTCCATTTCGAACTGGTAGCAGCAATAACCTGGGCCCCAATAGCTTTGGCAACCTGAATCGCATGTGAACCTACTCCACCGCCGGCTCCGGTTATAACCACACGCGTACCATAACCTCCTTCCCCTACAGTATCTAGTGCATGATAGACCATTCCAGTAACGCAGGCAGCAATTGATGCCAGTTCCCTTGAAACCCCATCAGGAACCCTTACAAGGCTCCTTTGAGAGACATTAACATATTTTGTGTATGAACCATTTATGTTCTCGCCATAGGTTTTCTTTCTTGGGCAAAGATTTTCATGGCCAGATACACACTGTTCACAAAAACCACAGGGTTCATAAATAAGGCTGGATACTCTTTCTCCAATCCTGAACTCCTTTACGTCTGCCCCAACTTTTCTTATTATCCCCGATATTTCATGACCCGGTATAATTGGTGGCTTCATCCTTGGAAAAAAACCTTCCTTTTCCAGAATATCCCTGTAGCAAATCCCTGTAATATCCTGTTCTATTGTAACCTGCTCAGATTCCGGCTCTGCAATAGTAAAATTTTCTACGACCAGATCCTTCCCAATCTCTTTAAGAAAAGCCGCTTTCATGAACATATGATGTTAGTCCCATATATATTCTTCTTCAACATGAGCCCTTTTATCATCAATTAGGATCACATAAAAAATAGATAATAGCATTATTAGCTTGGTTAGTAACCATATTATTACAATTTACAATCTCCAGTCATGACTGGAAGAATATCCTGTGTGCCTCAAATATCAGTTTCTATTATAGGTGCTGGCGGAAATTCCAGCCTCGTCTCTCTTCTCCTGTCAAGGCATGGAATAAAGGAGATAAGAATAGTCGACGGAGACAGTGTTGAAAAAAGCAATCTTGAAAGGCAGACCCTTTTTGGAATCAATGACATAGGACTAAACAAAGCCGAAGTTATGAAAAATGTTATTCAAAGGCAGGGTATTTTTAATGAATTATTAGCATTCCCGGAATATCTTGATTCTGTAAATTATGAAAGGCTTATCGCTGGAACAGATTTGATCATAGATTGCACAGATTCCATACAGACAAGAAACCTGATCAATGAAATATCAATTAAAATGGATATTCCATGGATAATGACATCCAGTATGGAAAAATTTCTTGAATTTAAACTGATTGTTCCGGGAAAAACAGCCTGTTTAAACTGCTTCACCGAAAAACAAAATTTAATTCCTATCAACTGCTCTTATGATAATGTGGATTTCTACATACCGTCCCTTGCATCCATAATGGCAGTTTCACTTTTTTCCAATTACTATGAATATTCAAGTCTGGAGGATTGTATCTATTTCTTAAATATGAGTGATTATAGCTTAACCAAAATAAATGCCAGTAGACGCGAATCATGCAGTGTGTGTTCAAAGAAGATATTCCCTGAGATAACTTCAAAACGTATAATTGGCAGGTCTCTTTACTGAACCCAGATGACGATTAAGGGTGTTATTTTAGATCTTGACGGGACAATACTTAATTCATTCAGGCAGCGTGTTTATGCCTGGAGGAAGGCCTTCGAGGATCAGGGAATATTTCTGCAGGACTCTGAAATAGAATCCCTCATAGGTTTGCCGGGAATGGATTTAGCCGGGAAATATTCCAGTAACCCTGAGATAATTGAGAAACTTGAGGAACAATACTTTTTGGAAATGCTGCCTGAAATTTCTCTGTATGAAGATTACGAAGAAACTATATCTAAACTCAGGTCGAGAGGAATAAAGCCTATCATAGTAACTTCTTCAAGAAGGGAACTGGTCAAAAGGCTGAATCTCGGCAATATTCAGGTTGTAACCATAGATGATGTAACCACCGGAAAACCAAATACTGAAGCTTATTTGAAGGCATCAAAAATTTTGAATGTAAAGATAAATGACATGATAGCCGTGGGTGATTCCATAAATGATATGATTCCTGCAAAGACGTTGGGGATTCATGCAATTCTCATTACCCATGGTAGAAATTCTAACATAACATTGTACGATTTTCTTATTAAAGATCTAAGTGATCTGATTGATTGCGTTGAGAATTTATGAGACGGACCAGTTCAGACCATTCAATGAGAATACCAGATCTTTCAACACGGCTGATGGTGATTGACCCTGGGGCATATGAATAATACCTGAGAGTTTTAAATTTCCCTGATAAAATACTCCTGAATAATTGTTTAAACTGATGTTTCCTATTAAGCTTGGACCATCATAGATTAACATTTTGGACGCTTTGAAAAATAATGGTATGAGCACTTTCAAACCTATTGAAAGAAGGGCCTGTCCCGGTGATTGATTTGTATTGCTAATCTTCAGGGTAGTATTGTTTGAAAAAATTGCGGGAACAATCATAGAAAAACCTCCCTTATAAGCTGTGAAATTCATAAGAAATAATGCACTGTTTACCGTTGCAGAAACAAACATGGATAGGGATGATAAGGGAAATCCTTTTCTTGACATGCCACTGATATTTATTGGCAGATTTATCAGTTTAGAGATATTTTCACCGGGGTTTAGAGTAATTGTTTGGTTCATTATAGAAATTGAGGATGGTATAACACCTTTTGCGCTACCCATGAGACAGAAACCTAAGTAAGGCTGTGGTGAACCAATATTAAGATATTTAACCTCGCCACTGACCGAATTGGCAGTTTCTGTAGCACTCAGATAAATTGACGCGGATGATACTATGAGGAAAGATGCAATTATTGCGAATGCGCTGTAAGATATGATTTTGGATATTTTCATAGCTTTTTATCCTCTGTATGACAATGTCTGATATTATATAAATAGTTATTTAATATTTCGATTCAGCACAAACCTAAAATTCAATTTTATCAATTCTTGATTCAAACTTGCATAGTATCTATCCCTTATCATTGAAGTGTGGATTTAACCAATCATTAAGGAATGGTTCTCTTTACCTTAAATGAAAACAAATAACTTTGAAGGTTGTCCTATCTCATAAAAACTCGTGCTTATGGGCATTAAAGCTATCCCGTTCAAATTGTTGGGTGGGATTATTTCTATGCTCATGCTGAAACGAGGAGCAGGGTTTGAAAAACAACCATTAACGCTATTCACATACGAACAATGCCTTTCCTATTATCAATAGGTGCATTACAATAACTCCACAATA
>JAKAYH010000255.1 GCA_021826835.1 Thermoplasmata archaeon
CTTGGTTATGTTTTTGGATAAACATTTTTAAACATCATTTGAACTGCACACGTGTCAGACTGAATCTAAAAATTTTACTTGTGTAATATGGACTAAAATATGAAAAAAATGCTAATATTGCTGCAACCAAAACCTGCAGATCTTTTTTATAATATCCTGCTTTGACTACTGAAATTATTTCATTGAACGTACATTTCTTTCCCTCAATTAATTTAGCCTGAGCATTCCAAGCATTAATACCAAGATCAAGGTGTTGCAGAAGAAGAGAAAAACCCCTGTTGTTTTTATACTCTGACGATAATGCCTCAATAATTATTTCATAACTTTTAACACCTTCTTCGGCGATCTTAAGATTTTTCTTTAGAAAATCCTCCTGAGAAGAAACAAGATCATCCCCCGTAAAAGAATCATGCATGCGATAGATAGAAAGTGGAGCGGATTGAAAACATAGTTTTACGTGCTTGTTAACCATGAGAAGAGATAGAAAGAAAAAAAGTAAATCTACTAAATAGTTTAGTCGTTGAAAGATGATGCGAAATTGCAGATAAGAATTCTTTCTTATAGATATTGCGCTTGTATTTCCAACTCCGTAGTTTTGAATAAAATATATTCTTTTGATTGAAATTAATTTTGATATAGGGAAGACTTTTCTTAACTGCATCATTTCTTGCTTCTCTTTTGTTTCAGCAAGAACATTATCCACATTCCTAGTTTCTACAACACTATGTTTAAAGTAAATCACATCTTTGTTTCCCTGAAAAACTTCATAGACTTCCTTTAACTTAAAGGGTAGATATAGATCATCATCTTCAAGAAACGAGACCACTTCTCCTCTTGATTCTCCTATACCATATGACAATTTTGCTCCTAAATGTTTTTCACTAGAATAAATATTGAAAACATCATTCTCTTCTAGAAATTTATCTATTTCTCGATCGAGATAGTTTTTCACAACAATGATCTCATATTTGGATCTCTCTAATGTCTGATCAATAACTGATTTAACTGCTTCAAGAATAAATTCTTTTCTGTCATAAGCTATTATAACTACACTGATATATGGATTTTCCAAAGGAAATTCTGGTTCTGATATGACCTCAAACATGTAACTCGTAAAAACATACTGAAAAAATATAAAAGGATTGTTGAGAACTCGAGCGTGACAATAAGGCGTCAAAATGCTCTTAGATTTTAATCCTTGTTTTAGGCATATATATTAACCTATCACTTAGATATCCATGGATCACCATTGAAATCCTTATCCAAGACTGTTTCTTGAATACTTTAATGGGCTCCTTAAAAAAGTACAACCCCCGGAAATGTATTAAACGATCAGGAGATTTGACATTCTGCTTGAGAAGGATCGCTCTATTAGTTCAGAATCACTCAGATCCAAGATCTAGTCATCCTTCCACAACGAATCAGAGGTGGATAACAGACCCAATTTCTATGTGATTGTAATGATCATCAAGTCACGGATTCAAATACACTTGTATAACCATATGACATTTTTTTTGGTGAATATTCCAGTTTAAGTTTTTCATTCCCTTTTTTTCCCATCTGAGTTGTTAATTTTGTGTCAGTAGCCATTAGCTCAAGGGCATCAAGAATCGACTTAATATTAGTCTGATCAACTAAAAATCCGTTAATGCCATTTTCCACTATTTCTGATGCTGCGGTGTTAGAAGCAGCAATTACCGGCCTCTCAACTGACCATGCATTTAAATAAGAGATGCCAAATGCATCACTGAGGCTTGGCATTCCAAACGCGTCACATGCATTAAATGCAGCCCACTTTTTCCCATTGGAAACCCAGCCAAGGTCAATGTGTCTCAATGTAGTTTGCTTGATTTGATTTTTAGCTTTCATATAATCCCGATCGCAATCTCCTATCGTAAGGATCGTTATATTAGGAAAAGATTCTGATAAAGAATAGAGCGCTTTAAGCATTGCGACACCACCTTTTTCTTTCCAAGGGTAAATAAGGACAACAAAAGAATCTTCAGCAATTCCCAGTTCTTCTCTAGCTTTCGACTTTGTATACCCATATTTAAGTGGAATTTGACTATCAAAGGCAAGAGGCACAACGTGAATTGACTCTGCTGATCCACCTATCTTTATTAACTCAGATTTTTCTATTTCAGTGCAAGCTATAACCGCTTGTGATCTTTTAATCATAGATGATAAAAGTATGCTCTCTTTGAAATCGCTTCTCCTATAATGATAGAAAGGAGTAAAAACAAACGGAATCTGATACTTTTGCGAATACTTCATAGAAAGAAATGCTGAAGTGGTAGGAAAAGTAGACGCATGGACAACGTCAAACTTCTCGCGTCTTAAATAGTTTTTCAACCCTGGAATGTAGGGTCCCCAACCGTAAATCCTCAAAAGGTCTATCATTTGCTGAGAATAAGGAAATAGCCCCATCCGACTAAACAAGTTAATGATTAAGTAGCTACCATAGAATGGTAGTGTACTCATTGAAGGATATGACCGAATATAATGTACTCTTTCATCGTTGTATGTATCCTCTCTGTTATTGTAGATAAACTTTCCATAGATTGAATTCAAAGACCCCATTGCATCAGAGGAAAGAACTGTAATCTTATGCTTTGGTGAGATGTTCTGAAAAAGCAATCTTGTTGTTTCTTCTGACCCTCTCATATCTGATCTCAGAAAGCGGGTGGAAACAAGTGCTATGTTCAAAAACCATTCACCTCTGCAATTATCCATTTCTCCGAGTTGAAGTACAATATTTCACGTATTTTTTCCGACAGTGAACTTTGAATATGAGGAAGTATTTTTTGTAAATCGTATAAACGTAGTACTCTCACACTCTTAGCAATCGTGTTTCCAATATTTAATTTTCTGTCCGACTGATGCATTCTTAACTCAACACTTTTTTAAGAAAAAAACTTCGTTCCTTACAGTGTCCTCAGATCCACTTCATCCAACTATGTGCCCTGTTATGCGACCATTCACCAACATGATCATTGCAGTATCCATTATGCTCAAGAAACCATCTAACCGAAAACGATAATTGCTTGTTTGATTAATAAATGAGTCGCCTATATTTTGACTGTTGTTTTTCTTGATGATTAGAATGATTCCTCATCTATTGTCCCAACCTCATTCCCCCGAGGGAATCACCCACTGACAAGTGTTATTTTTATATGGAGAACTTAAAGAACTTATAAAGTTGTGGAATAGAATCATATATTCCGGAAGAGAAATTCAAAATGACCAAAAAGCAATCTCGTTCTTCTGCTGCTGATTTTCAAGAATCCAAGATTGTTTATAACAGTGAGAAGGATGTTTAAGTGTGCACTGCGTGCAATGCTCTTAAGAGATCGCATAGATTGATTATTCTGAACGCGAATCCATACAATAAATTTTTCATAAGATCTGTACTAGGTGCACTTTTCCATGCTCAGTGCGATAAGAAAAAATACAAGTACATAATGAGGTGGTAACGCAAAGAGATTACTGGACAACCACATGAGGTAGAAGGTGTAGAATGGCTCCAAGAACGAGAGAAAGGCAATGGTGGAATATTCTTTCGGTACGAATAAGAGAGCGATAAACGCAGGTTATACACTGTTGAAGGAAAAGCAAAAGGTAAAGGAAGAATTTGGCGTAATCAACTTTCCTCTTCCGTTGAAATCGATCAGATGAGTTGAGAATAAAGAATCCCCAAAACAATAAACGATTCATCAGATAAAGTCGAAATCCCCCCATTCATGTTGAAAATGTTAGCGATGGATCAGATCAAGTAGAAGGGTATATCCATGAATCACCATAAAGAAGAACGAGATCTTCGGATATGACACATTGATGATGGATTTCAGGATCCGGGATTATTCCTTCTCCAGTTAAGGATTCTTTTTGTTTCGGAATATGATCATAACGTTATACTCAGAGACTGATGACAAGTAAAATGTGCACATATTCAATCCGTACAAGTTTCCGGTAAGACACGGAAAAGACATTCTGCGTCTTTAATAACCTCCTTCAGGTTGAAATTTTATGTCTTGAGGATTATTACACAATGTGTGAGATACGTATACTTGCTTATATCACTCAATGCATACTATCAAATAGTGTACTGTTGACAGACATGAAAATCAACAAACGGATGGGGGTGAAGGGCCCACTCCTGCAATCGCCAAAAATATATCTCAAGGATGTTAGAAACTGAACAATTATTTCAAGATACCTTAGAAGGTGATGATCACAGGAAGATCCTTTGCTTAGAATAGGAACAATTCTCTAAAATTTTCCAAGTTAAAATTGTATGAAATATAAAAATTATAATATAATTTTACTTCCTTGGCTTTCAGATAATGAAATATACCATTATGCATTTTGGGAACCAAGGGCGCGTGGCCAAGCATGGATATGGCAACAGCCTCCTAAGCTGTAGATCAGGGGTTCAAATCCCCTCGCGCCCGTTCTAAGATTA
>JAKAYH010000256.1 GCA_021826835.1 Thermoplasmata archaeon
TACCCTCAAAAATGCCTGTTCCATAATGAAGAGCATGTGTCAATATGCTGACGTTAGCTTTCTCAAAATCAACAGTTTTACCATCAAACCAAACAAACTCAGGTTTATATGCCATAGAGGTTAATTCCGCCGTCTGTTAAAAGGTTAATCGCTCCTATGTTTACGTCAGACAAAATTTGTCTGATTTTTTATAGAACCAATTATAATTGTAGAAGCAACGGATCAGGATACTCAGAAAAGAGCCGGTTTGAGCCGTAAGTTTAAATACCAGTGTTATTTATATCCTGATAAGGGGCAATATGGTCGGGGACAGATTCAACTATTATCTTAAAAGCATATTAAATGCCACAATAGACGAGTATTCTGGGATATCTGAACAATTGGAAAATGATCTATCTCTGTCAGTCGATGAGGCTGAAGAGCTGGAGCATCTGATCAGCAGGTATATGCAGGCTCATAATTACAGACTGGGCCTCAGGATTGTTAACACTGTTACTGGCAACGAGGAACTCCCCCCCAAGACAAGCGTTGATAACTTCGGTGACACTGCCGATTTTCTTGGCGAAGAGAATCTGTATGGGATCACATGGAAGGTATATGCCCCTAAAAAAGGCTTTCTCATGAGCCCGGTCAAGAAATGGCATTACAACGAGAAGATTGCGGCTGCACTATCCTCGGCCCTGATAGACGTTGTTCCCGGAAGATTTCAGTCGTATTTTGACACGCCACCATGGGTACTTGGAACAGTTATGGCACCTGGATCCCGATACATTCCACAGCATGAATTGATCGAACTCGCAATCGCAAGAAAGGTCATTGCAGGGTGGGATTCCCTTGTTCTTATGGGAATACCGAGCGAATATGTCAATGCGCTGAAATCAACTGAAATAGGTTTCCAGAGCGACTCCTGATAACTGATTCCAGACTTGCGATAGATATCAATAATTTACACCCTACCCTGAACACTTAAATGCGGCTCTATTTATTATTGATGCATTATTCTTTCTGAATGGAAATGTATGCGATAGTTAATTATTTCATGTTTACTACCATGATCCATGAAATATAATGGAATAATTACACCAATGCTAACTCCATTCAGGCAGGATGGAACACCAGATCTTGATGCTACAAACGTTTTAATAGATTATCTCAAGAAAACTGGGGTATCTGGGCTGTTTCCACTAGGATCCACAGGTCTTTTTCCTTATCTTTTTTCGGAGGAGAGGGTCAATTTTCTGCAGCAGGTAAATGATAACAAGGGGAATTTGAAGGTCTTCGCGGGGATAGGCTCTTCAAACACAGAAGAATGCATAAAGTTCGCAAGGAACGCATCTGATATCGGAGTGGATGTCCTCGTTCTTATGCCTACATACTACATCCATCCGTCACCGGATGAGATGTACAGGCACTTCTCAATGGTACTTGAGAAGGTGGACCGCGATCTTTTTATCTATAATATACCACAACTTGCAGGGGAGTTCATTCCAATTGATGTCATAGAGAAACTTAAGAATGAATACTCCCATGTAATCGGACTCAAGGAATCGTCTGGAGATATGCGGTACTTTTCAAAGATTATGCAATTCTCAGATAGTAACTTTTCAATTTTCCAGGGACAAGACGATCTTCTCCTTCCATCGTTGTCCATCGGTGCAGATGGAGGCGTATGTGGCCTCACTAACTTCAGCGAAAATATTGTGAGCATATACAGGAAATTCAGGGAAGGAGACATCTCTGAAGCGCAGAAAATCCAGATGGAATCTAATGCAATGATGCGTGTAATTAACAGTGCGAATTTCCCAAGCGGATATTATTATGCTTTTTACAGGAAGTTTGGATTAAATGGTGGATACAGGGCACCAATGATGGAACCATTTGAGTCTGTAAAGGCGGCAATAAATGGTCTAAATCTCTAACTCTTCTTTTTCAGTAGGTCCTGCATCCACATAGGATTAAGAACCGACCAAAGGGACATGTGCAATATGGCCGAGATCATAATTTTTAAACCGGAATTAAGTATAAATGATTCAATTTGACGTTAAGCAGGTGAAATTCATTAATATTTTAGAGAAAGCGGAATTCAATCATATAATCCCACGCTCCTTTTACGGTACAATTTATGTAGATACTTAACTCAATTATATGGCAGGTCTTTGGGGCAGATAGAAATTATTCCATGCTTTGAAAGTTTCATTCCAAAATTCAGTCTGATTAAGCCGTGCATATAAATTGATAGATAGTTTAGTTAAATTTAAACCCATTTGGATCATCAAAAGGTGTGGTTTAATTTTAACCGCAAATGTTACAAGTTGTGTGATCAGAGCATAAATTTTTCACTAGAACCTCTGTAGGGTCGGCATATTGTCGTTAAGAAATTAGGTTAACTGAATTCTGAGTGGGAATATGTATAAAAGTAAAATGGATATCTCTTTCGTTCAAAATTTTCATTTGCCCCCTCAAGTTTTCCACAGGGTAAAAGCGAAATTTCTGATCAATATGTGAAAATAAATAATAGGTTTATTTGTGAAATATAATACAAATTAGAACAAATTTGTAATATAATACACATATCTTAAAATATGTATTGTAATACAGGTTAATATGGACAAAGAAGATATCACTAGAATCCTGAAAACATGGAATTTATGGGATCAGGAAATTGATTATGGCATAATGAGAAATTTATACGTCAACAGGATAACTTCACTGATTAATGAGAGCACAATCAATATCGTAATAGAAACCGGGATCAGGAGATCCGGAAAGTCTTTCATCGCTAAGCAGGTGGCTAAGAAACTTGTTGAGGCAAAAGTTCTAAGGAAAAACATTCTCATAATCAACCTGGAAGATGAAAGATTAATCGATAGGAATTATGACCTGCTTCTGCAAATCTATGCGACATATAAAGAAAATATAAATCGTGATGAAAAAAGCATTATAATAATAGATGAAGCCCAGGAGGCAGACGGGTGGGAGCGATTTATCAGGGGATTATCAGAAAGAGGGGAGGCAAAATTCATAATCACGGGTTCCTCATCCAAACTGCTCGACTCCGAGTTTTCAACACTCTTGTCAGGAAGGCATGTAGTTGTTTATATCCATCCACTCAATCTGTCTGAACTCAAGGAGTTTACTCATAAGAATGATGCTTTGATCCAATACATCGATGGGGGCGGATTCCCTGCCATAGTTCTTTCAGGCATGAAAGCTGACATGGTAAGCAGTTATTTCAATACAATAATTTTAAAAGACGTGATACAGAGATTCGGGATTCGTAAAGAGGATAACCTCGTAAGACTTGCAAAATTCTATATAACCAGCATCGGATCTAAGATTACATTTAACAGCATTTCCAAATTTCTCGATCTGTCTGTGAAAACCGTATACAATTTTTCCCTTTATCTTGAAAAATCATACCTGATCTTCTTCGTAGACAGATTCTCGTTTTCTATAAAAGCCCAGGACAACAGCCCAAGAAAGGTATATTCAATTGATAATTCATTTCCGTATTATTTAGGACTAAATCCGATTAAAATAAGGGGAAGACTGCTAGAGAACGCTGTCGCCACAACTCTCTACCTAATTTCGAGGCACAATACAGAATTTCATTTTTATTACTGGAATGAAAACAACAGAGAGGTAGATTTCGTAATCAAGTATAAACAGCAATATGAAGCTGTCCAGGTAGCCTATTCAGTTAAGGCAGAAAAAACCAGAGAGAGGGAAGTGGCGAGCCTCCTTGATTGTTGCAAGAGATTAAATCTTGGAAGCGGGGAAATAGTGACGATGGATTACAATGCAGAAGAATTGCTTGGCAACATTAGCATAAGATATGTGTCAGCCGATGAATGGATCGAGGAAAAACTTAAGGAATACGACCATTCATTTTCCCCCAGCTAAAAGTTTTCCAGTTATGTCACTTATCTCACCGTTCTTGGACCTTCAGTTAAGCCCGAACCATTGTGTTACCCTCAATGGTCCTGGCACCAGGATAAAACTACAATCAACAATATTTTCAAAGCCGCAAACCTTTAAAGAGATCCTTTTTTTTAATCTATCTTCTCCTATCGGATGAAACAGACTATCGAATTTCCTTTTTAAGGACATAATAACTCAACAGGGGGTGGTTGTATAAAGAATCCGTTCCCATTCAGAACCTGAAAGTGGAAAACATAGTTACAAATCAAAGCAGGACGCATTTTGTTCGTAATAATTGTTGAATCGTGTATGCAGCTATTATTTCCAAAGTTTACATAATATGCTGCTATGCTGAATGCCGTCGTGAAAACGAGAGAAAACAATCACACAATATGCCTCATATTCCGCGATATACTATCTAACATTGAAGCAAAATTCGACCAATTTTTCCCTTCTAGGATCCTGAAGGATAAGCGTGAAAAATATAAATAGAGACTTGTTCTTACGGAATGCCTTAATGAAGGAGGAATTATA
>JAKAYH010000006.1 GCA_021826835.1 Thermoplasmata archaeon
CTGTGTTACTATGATGACAGAAGTCATAAAGTGCCTGGAATTTCTAACAAGATTTTCAAGGAGCGACTCTATGACCTCATCAGCGAACAGTGTATGTGCCTCATCCACAAGAACAGCTTTCTTTCCTGGAACGGACATCATCCACTCGTGGACAAATAGAGATGTTATAAACAGATATGATTTAAGCGAAGAGGGGTTACCCTTCGGTATTCTAATGACAGTAATTTTCTCATTTCCGTTCAATATGAATGGTCGCCTAAATTTTCTGCTAATGTAATAGTTCAGGTATTGAGAAATCTCAGGCACTGAATCTGCAACATGGATGAGTACGGGTACGGTTCCTCTGATTCCGCTGTTAACGGATTCAGTAACAATCATCCTGACTCTCTCCCTAAGGGAGGGGATGTTACCAATCATATCGTATGCCAGGACAGAAATATAATCGATGATTGATGAATCCGTTTGCTTGATTCCGTCAGAATTATTGAGCTCAAGGTAATCACCATCGCCAAGATTGACAATTTCTGGACTGGAAGAAAAACTGTTTTCGTCATATTCATGAAGAGGGTCTATGATAAGAGCCCTTTCAACCTCACCTGAGATAATGGAACGATCCAGAAGTACCCTGGAGAAGAATGATTTACCTGAACCGGTTTCTCCGGTTATGGCAATGTTATAGGAATTTTGGTCAAATATTGATATTCTTTCAGGCTTTTCGGTGAATGAATTGAAACCGATCAGAAAACCATCCCTGGGGATATCGGTAAGAAATAATGGCAGAATCGAGGCCAGAGAAGAAATGTTTGTGAGGTATCTTCTCTTTTTCTCTTGCATTGGAAGGAGACTTCTTAAGGTACGGATTGAATAATTTTTTAACCTTGAGAGATCAAATCCCATGAAATTCATCACAGTTTCTGTTCTCTCCATCATGGATATGATCGATGATGGGTCAAGTGAATGCACGATAACCGATATGTCAGAATAAAGCAATGTATGCCCATTCACTTCAATTTCCTTCATAAATGCCTTAATTTCATCCAACTGTCTCTGAGCTCTAGTTTTTCTTGGATCTGAAGATCTTTCCATTATTCTGATGTCTGAACCCCTTTCTGAAGCGAGAAACCGAAGGATTTTCTTTGACCTTTCAAGGTCGATATTCTCAATATCTATGGATAGCATGTAGCTGAAATTTAACGAGTCAATGGCTTGAGAGAGGAGATAAGATGGCCCCGTTCGAAAATCCACGATTCTTGCTCCCATGCAGTTTTCATCGCTAAATTTGAAAAAATTCTTCCCAGCATTCACTGGTATCTTAATTTGTAAATTTTCGCCAGAATTATCACCGTCATAGAAGTTAATCATTTTCATAGTGAGTATGGCTCTTAGCTCTTCCGAAGAAGGGATTTCGCAATCTAATCCAATGCTTTTGACGCTTTTCTCGATTTTAACATAATCCTGAGAAAGAAGTTCAATAGCCCGGTTAGTATCGCTTTCTCTGCACTTTAAAATTGTGTAAACGGATGCATAATGTGTATTATGATTGATAACGTTTGCTGGATTGGTGTACTTTTTCAGGCTGTCCTCAACATCCGGATTTGAATTTGAACATACTACTACCTCCATGCCACATGATATACGTTGAAGCATTCCAGATATGGTCCTGTGTAAATCACTTCTGTTTTTTTGTGTAATACCCATGGTTGAGGTTGATCTTAATCTCACTGGAAGGAAAACATACCTTCCTTTGATGTAGAAGAGTTTTTCTCCCCTCCTGTGTATGTTCATTCCGTATGTAATTTGATAATGTTTCCGTCTTAAGATGAAGAATATGGCAGAAAAGACAGTGAATGCCAGTATTTTACCATCCTTCCTGATCAGTATTAGAATCAGGGCTGGAATGAAGAATAAGAGAGAATAGAAATTTATGAAATGGAACAAAATTGCAGAAATAAACACTGTTAGAAGGAGAGAGAAGATCGTATCAGATCGAAGCCCTCCCAGGTGTCGCTCATAAAGCAGAAGGTTGCTGTTAAATTCTTCTCTCATTTCTACCCAAATCGTCTATACTCAAGGTCCCTTGCATATAATTTTGTCCAGTCAATAATTCCAGAGCTTGAAATTGGCTGGTTATTTGATCCCACAGAGGAATTATTGTATTGTAAATTCCCAATAACACTGTTTATCCGCGGAAATGGATTATCAGATAACACCCTTTGAAAGTTGAAAGCGTCCAGCATTGAAAGAAATGATCCAACAGAAAACACCCTTGAAGATGTGACAAATAAAACTGGAAGGAGAGCAGCAGATCCAATAAGGGCAAGCTGGAGTGGAAAGTCATCTACGGTGATAGCAGCTATATATAATGGAATAAGCGTCAAGAATGGTATTATGGAAAGCTGGAGAAAAAGTGACCAAAACCTCAGTGTAAAGGAGTCAAACCTGCGTATGAACAAGAGGGTTGATAGGAAGGGAAGAACGACCACAAGAATCAGAATTATTGCAACCCTAAGCATCAGAACACCGAAAAGTGTTCCAACAGAGGCAAAAAGGGCAGTGAGAAGGAAGAACTCCACCACATTATTCTCATTCTGTGAAAGGTTCAAACTGAAACCGATATTCAGGTGATTTCCGATGAGGCTGATCAGTGAGTTCCATGCTATGCCAGAATTACTCCATATGGTGGAATATAAGGAATTCTCCAGATACAGAATACCCCTTATAATGTCGAAAGAGAATATTATGACTGAGAATACTAGAAAAGCCCTGATCAGGTAATGTTCCCATTCCTGTGCAACTATGAATGAGTTTTCAAACAAGTATATGAGGGATGAAATGGTAAACGCGATGGCAATCAGCTGAGGGTAAAAACCTGTAAAGGAATCAAGTAAAGAAGAAAAACGCGTATTGGTAAATTCATTCTGGGCAAATGCGTAGCCAGGGTTAAGCCCATACTTCACTGAAAGTGACCAGAATGCGGATATTACATAAATGTATACTCTGTCTATCAGGGCTACAAGGGATGTAAGGAGAGATAATAGTTCCGAAAGTAAGATCATCTCATGAACCGGTTACGATATATGTGAAAACGGTATAGAGAATTCCACTGATCGCGAGGACATAAATGAGCGTGCCTATGGTGGCATTCTTAAGCCTGTTTTTCGCGTCGACTTTTTTATTTTCATCAGAACTGAAAAAGCCAATGGCAATTGGGATCCACAGTATGGCTATAAGGATGGCAGATATGGATATAATTATGGCATATATCCTGTCCATCATTCCGCTGACCTGAGAGCTCACACCGGAACTAGCAAAAGATACAGATAGTGCATCTATTGTTATCATGAAAAGAATATACATTATGACATAAATTAAACTTTCTCTGGTATGTTCGCCTTCACATTCTGAAGGTTTAATTTACGCACCTGGTATCTCTTTTCCCCCTCGGAAAATCTCTCCTTATCCTCATCCGTCTCAAGTTTGAGCCCTGGGACAGGGGAAGCTTTTCCCTGATCATCAATGGCGACGTATGTAAGGAAGGCCGTGGTGGTAAATTTTCTCAACCCGGTTATCCCCTCCTCTGAAAATACATTCACTTCAATTTCCATGGTTGATCTGGTTACAAAATTTATTCTTCCTCTCAGTTCCACAATGTCACCGAGTTTCACAGGCGATAAAAAGAATAAACTGTCTATACTACCAGTAACTGATTTTTTTCGTGCATGCTTTATGGCAACAATCGACGCTACGTTATCAATCCATTCCACCAGCCTTCCTCCATAAAGATTTCCGAAAATATTTGTATCCTCTGGCAGGACCATTCTCTGCAATTCAGTTATGGAATCCTTCCATGTTCGTTCTTCCATATACAGGGTAATATTCCGGACTAATTACATCTTTACTATTTTGTATCACAACATTTTCAAAACAGTTAGAATAAGATTAATCATAACAGATTCGATCATCATAGGGTTTCAATGACTAATCTGCTGGAAAATGAAAAAAGGATTGCAGGAATAAAAGCCGTCAATTTTGTGAAGAGCGGGATGGTTCTTGGCCTTGGCACCGGAAGCACGGTAAGATATTTTCTGGAAGCACTGGCAGAAAAAGTGAATGGGGGGATGGACATAATTGGTGTGCCAACGTCAAAGAAAACAGAGCAACTGGCTATTTCTCTAGGCATAAAAACTTCCAACAGTACCGATCATGTTGATCTGACAATAGACGGTGCGGACGAGATTGATCATTCGGGAAGGATGATAAAAGGTGGTGGCGGTGCACTCTTTAAAGAGAGAATTGTTGCCTCACACAGTAATGAGATTGTCATTGTGTGTGATCATTCAAAATATGTAGAAACGCTTGGAAAATTTCCAGTTCCAGTGGAAATTAGCCCGTTCATGGAATTGCTAACAATAAAGATGATCGGTAAATTATGTCCAAATGTAACGCTAAGAAACAATGGTGAATTTCTAACTGACCAGGGGAACCATATCGTCGATTGCAACTTTGATAATATTGAAAACCCAGAGGAAACATATCAGATCCTTCGATCGGTACCAGGCGTTGTGGATGTTGGCATCTTTCTCCATATGAAACCAACACTCATACTTGGAGAAAAAGGTTATGCGAGGGAGATCAAATTAGGCGAGAATGTTACTTCTGAAAGGACTTAAGCTGCATAATCTTGTTGTTTATGTCGTTAATATTCTTCGTAAGGTCCTGTATTATCTCCTCAAGAACTTCGTTGAAGTTTTTGGATAGTTTATACCCGTGAACCGGTCTTCCCTTACCCTCTTTCTTCATGTTTCTCTTATTTATCCAGCCCTTTCTTCTTAACCATTGCATTGATATGGAGACCTCTGGTTGTCTAAGACCAGTCTCTCTTTCAATTTCAACGCTGGTTATCTCACCTTTTCCCCTTATGTACGCAAGGGTGTAGGCAACGCTTCTTGGTATGTCCGAGAGAATAAGGAATTTTGCGAGTTTTTCATCTTCCTCAGTTAACGGCATAGTAATCGTATTCGTTATATTATAATGATATAAATATTTAACTCAAAAAAATATTATATTAGAAGATTAAAAGGTCAAATTGCTTTAAACATGGATGTTTATCATGATATTCAGGTTAAAATGTATACTTGGGGGTAAATTTGGTCTATTATTGCAAAAGTGAAACTATCTTGTGGTTGTAACTTATGAGGTCATGTTAATTATTCCGGTCTTAAAACATCATAAAAGTGTATAAGTCAGAAAAATTAAAATTTACAGGTATATGTAAGTAATTTATACATCCTAACATTGCGTTGATGATGAAGAATAAGCTGCTTGGAAATTCAGGTTTAATTGTGAGTGAACTATGTCTAGGTACCATGACTTTTGGAAACACTGTTAACGAGCCTGACGCCCTAAAAATAATGGAAAAATTCCATGATAATGGAGGTAATTTTTTCGATACTGCTAACGTGTATAATGATGGCAAATCTGAAGAAATTCTGGGAAAATGGGCAAAAGAGCATGACAGGGAAGAAGTTGTCATAGCAACAAAGGTAAGATTTCACACTGGAAACAATCCAAATTCCGGAGGACTCACACGGAAGCATATTCTGGCATCCGTTAAGAAAAGTCTTCAACGATTACATACGGACTATATAGACTTACTTCAGGTCCATGCTTGGGACCCTCTGACGCCTATTTCAGAGACGCTTTCCACCCTGGACACATTGGTCAAGGATGGACTTGTCAGGTACATTGGTGCAAGTAATTTCAGGGCCTGGCAGCTTTCTTATGCAATTGATTACAGTGAAAGTCACAATCTGACCCAGTTTGTGAGCTTACAGCCTCAGTACAGCTTGCTTGCAAGGGCCACGGAATTCGAATTGATCCCTTACTGCAGGTTTAAGAACATTGCTGTTCTGCCATGGAGTCCTCTTAAAGGCGGACTTCTTTCCGGAAAGTACACAAATAAAATTGAAGATATGCCAGAAGGGACAAGATATTTCAGAAGAAGGGGGCAGAGCAACCTTTGGCCCTGGAACAAAGATGGAAAGTATGTGTGGCCTCTTCTTAAGAAGCTGAAGAGTATCGGTGAAAAATATGGAAAGACGCAGGCACAAGTTTCTCTGAGATGGTTGCTTCAGAATCCAGTTGTTACTTCGCCAATTTTGGGTGTAAGTAACATGTCACAGCTTGATGAGGATCTTGGTGCAACTGATTTCAGTTTAAGTGAAAGGGATATGGAAAAGATAAACAGGGAAAGTCATCTATATGTCTCATATCCGTATGACCTCTGGGCGGATCAGCAACAGTTGGATGGAAGACAACTATAATTATTAGTGATAAACGATTAAGGGGGTGCAATAATTGGTAAGTCCATCAATCTTCCTCGCTGCGCTGGGTATAACTGTTCTGGAAATGAGTGAAGCCTCTGCCGTTGGAATAGCCCTGTACGCTGAATCTCATAGAACGGCTGTGTATCTTTCTGTCGCACTTGGTGTACTAACCATTTTTATTCCCACCTCCATTGTTGGAAAATACATCGCGCTTCTTCCTATAATGTATGTACGTCTCATATCAGCTACCCTTCTCTTGTATTTTGGACTGAGACTGGTGAAGAGCTCAAGGAGATCCGTAAAATTTTCCCTTGGAATAAAGGATACCAGAAAATCTAAGGAAGAACTGGACAGAGGATTAATCTATACTTCTTATTCCGTTGGCATGATAGAGGCGTTCGAAGCGGCTATAGTTCTTGTTGCGCTGTATCCAAATGGATACCTGTCAACAATGGAAGGAATGATAAGTGGTGTCGTTCTTGTCATTATATTTGCCGCAATTCTGCAGAGCCAAGTTAGGAAAGTAAAACAGGCAGTGATGAAGATCGCTGTATCCTCTCTTCTTCTGACATTTTCTTCCTTCTGGTATGTTGAGGCTTTCATATCCATCTCCGATCTTTATCTGATTCCTCTCTTTGTGATGTTCTTTTTAGTGGTTTATGTCATTTCCCATTGGAATCTTACTATGGGGCCCCAGTCCAGATCTGATGATCAGAGGAATTAATTGGAATTTTGAGAATTTCTTTATGGCACCGACGATTTTCATTTCAAACTGGCATTTACTTTCTTCTTCCGGTTAGAAAAAAGGCCAGACCTACTAGTATTGCAGCCCCAATGAGCCCAGAAATTATAGAGATAGTAGTGAGATTAAAGATATCTGAAGTTTTTACTTTCACCGGTTCAAACGAGATCGTGCCAGTAGCGCTCACTCCATTTACTTTAATTATTCCAGAGATGGGAACAGGATTATAGCCGTGCAGTGCTACCACATAATAGCTATACGTCCCGTTGGTCACATAAAATTCAAGGTAATTCGATGATGATGATTCTGTAATGCCGTCAAAGGTCACTGACCAGTTTTGACCTGCAGGTAGACCTGTTTCCACAAAATATACCTCGAAGAGAACTTTTTTAAATGTTACGTTGACTGTGGTATATGGTTCTGTCAAGTCGATGGTGCCAGATTTTTCAAAAGGCTCAAACGACTTATTTGTCGTTGAAATTGTATATGTATAGGTACCAGGTGGAAGAGTGACCGATATGTTACTCGAAAAGATAGCTGAAAGATTTTTCGAGCTTATATTTACATACCATAACCCGGAAGCAAGACCGTTCTGGCTGAAAGTCAGGTGGTAAATTTGTATAAATTTTAACTTAACATTTACGGGGGTCCCATCAACTTTGAATGAACCTGAAACAGGATGTGCGTAGTATCCAATGGCGCTTACTGAGTAAGAATATGAACCATTTTGAAGTATAATCGTAAAATTCGTTCCATTTGTTGAGAAAGATGTATTACCAATGGTTAAATTCCATAGGTAGTCATCAGGTAATCCAAACTCCTCAAAAGTTACGCTGTAAACACTTGCAACTTTATGCATGTTTACGTTTGTTTCGTACAGGGAAAAATTGTTACTGACTGTCACTGTACAGTCCTTGTAAACACTGGTGGCTGAAAACATTCCGGCAAGGGAGATTCCATTGTACTTGTCCACGTAAAGAATTAGCTCAGCAGCTGAAGAGTTACCATACTGAATCTTACCAAAAATCTTTTCAACATTGTATTCACCCCCTTGCCACAAATAAGAACAGTTAGAGAAGGTATAGTTAAGATTACCGAATATCGAACTCACGTTTCCACTGAGATTGACATAGTATATGCAGGGCATGTATGAAACATTGGTCAGACAGTTAATTTGAAAATGGGCCACTATGCCTCCCTGAAACGCGGAACAGGAAATTTCTAATTCTGAGGAATTATCTGAAACATTGAGAACCGTAACGTTTCGATACAGATATATGGAACTTGCATGAAGACTCCCCCCTCGTTTAAGTTGGAATTCAGAAAAATTTTCATAAAAAGAGAATGTAGATCCAGTAACTAGATCGGAAGTTACGCTGTGGAATTGAGGTTCAGCTGTGCCAAGTTCCCCACTACCTACAGCTGAAAAAAATAGAAAAATGATAACGATGGTGGTTCCTGTAAACTTTAGGTCCACAAAAATATATGGTTATTTAATATTAAATTTTTACTATTTTGTCAGCCATTTAATATTACTTTTATTACTTCACATTCACACAGTTGATAATACTACTCGAAGACCTTAATTCTGCCAGTTGTATTAAAGCTCGTCATACACACTATTATCTTGAACCCAGATTTCTACTTCCGGATGTCTGAAAGTAGGCTTGTGAATAAATTAGATTAAAAATTCAATAATTCTCACCATATATCATCATGGTAAAAATGTTAAAATTAAGCAGCCAATAACCATTTTGCTAGGTTAACTTTTATGAAGTCGATTCCACCTATAAACAATTGTTTAACAGATGAGCTGAGAATGGACCTCAAGCGATATATGACATACAAAAGTTCCGTTTTTAGCATCAAAAGCTCTGTAAGTATAACCTTAGGGTTCAAAATTCACAATATATGGCAGATTCAGGATATCGAAAATAGAAGTTTTATTAGGAAACATAAATTCTATGATGGAGAAGAAAAAGAACTGGTTGTTGAAAAAATAACGAGACTTAACGGATCAACCTTTGGAAATGTTTATAGGATCGAGAGCAGGAATCAACGATTATTCCTTAAGATAAAGCGCCACATATTTCCATTTCACAATTGGGACATGCTTCTTGAACACTTACTATACAGGAAATTATCGTTAGACGGTTTTGCAGTTCCCATTTCAATTGCTATTGATCTCAGCCACACCAGGATAAATGCAGATTATTCTATTGATAGTTTCATAGAAGGGGATAATTTTCTTTTTGCTTTTAAGAAACATGGTCCTAGAATTATAGAAAATTTGGGCAAAAGTCTTGCTTACCTTCACAAAAATAAGGGCAAGAAATTTGGTTACTTAGATGCTCAAATTCTCATTGATACTGGACAGTTTATTGGATCATGTAATTCATGGTGGAATTTTATCTCTTCGAACTACCAGAACGATCTCGTCGCATTAACTACTAATTCGTTACTTAGTCAGAGCAACCTTGAATTTATGAATGCCGCATTCTTAAAATTCAAAGAGTTAAAAATTGAGGAAAACACACTATTACATGGTGACCTATTTTATAAAAATATAATAGCTAGCCAATATAAAATTTATTTCGTAGATTTTGAAGATGCTTTAATTGGCGACCCTATTTTCGATATTGCTCTATTCTTCAGCTTCTTTGAAGAATATGGATATTTGCCGAATTTCTTTGAAGGATATTCTGGAAGCGATGTAGTTGAAGACAACGAAGCACGTAGATTCTGGTTTTATGTTCTTAGAATCTCTGTCTCTGATCTGGCACGGTCAGTTAGATGGAAAGACTGGGGTAAATCGAACAAAGAAAGGATAATGAGAAACATTTCAAGATCCATTAAAGAACTAAGGAAATATTCTTTTTAAAATAAGGAATCCACAGTTTAATATCTCATTTTAGTTGATACTCATCTCAACATTTCCTCAGAATAAAACCGCTTATGTAAAAACACAAATCTAATTAAATTTGCATCAGCGAGAATTGCAAACAAATGAACGATTATTCACTCCATGTTTCAAGAAATGTACTTTGCATTTTTTCTTACATATGATCCCGGGAAGAAGAGGGAAATGATCTTTAATCAAAAGATCTAACGGGTTCCAAATAAAATTCTGAAGGCCCATTTTAATTTAGGTATTTCTCTCCGTAAAAGGTAACAATCATCATTTGAAAGTGGTTTAAGGTATCTTATTAACAGAGTATAAATTACAAGCCCAATTATAATATTCACAGGAAGCATTGCCAAAAGAAGATGAGGATTTACCTCAAGAAACTCACTTAAATAAAATACGAAGACAAACATCATCAGGGAAGATCCCCAGATTTTAAAGAGACCCTTAAGATCATATTTAATCAAGCCAGTTTTTTTCATTATAATGTACTGAAAAAGCAAGTCTACGGCAACAACACTCGAATATCCAATAGAAGCTCCCGTAATACCATAACGGGGGATGAGAATAATTGATAATAATAGATTGGATAAAAGGGATGCCCCAGTGGACACAAAAAAGACTCTTGTCCTTTCTATGGCGCCTATAATCTGCGTAGTAATATTAGCTGAACAAAATAACCCATACGAGAATAAAATAATAATCAGAGGAAAGGCTGAAGGTAAATAGGCTGGGCCAGCTAGCAGTAGAATCACAGGTCTGGAAAGTGAGGCTAAAAGCACAGCAAAGGGCACATAGAAAACTGAGAGAATAAGCGTGGAAGTGCGGAAATTTGATCTGAGTGAAACAAAATCTCTCATTCCAAAATTCTCAGAGAAAATTGAGAAGATAACATAGTTTATTGGCGTCGAAAGCAAGGTTACAGATGAAGAGATGAGAAGTGCAATATTGTAGATACCTAAAAGTGATAGATTAAGTACGCCAGCTACAATTAATCTATCTATATAAGCTGCGCCGAAGTTGATAATTGAAGCTATCATTATTGGAAATGAATAAGAAAGAATGGTCCGAGCTTTTAGAAATTCTTTTTCACCATTTTTAAGTCTAGTCCCTCTGAATATGATTGTGAGCTCAATAAGAACACCAAACATAATTCCTATAAACCAGCCAAGCGAAGTAAATTCTACAGAACGGAATTCAATACCCAACAACAACGAAAGGGTGTAGTAAAAGCTCCAAACGATAACAGAGATAATTCCAAAAGTTTTGAACCACCTGAATCCTAGGATAATTCCTCGAAATGAAGTAAATAATACGTTTCCAGCAGCCACAAAGCCAACGATGTAAATAGTCATTTGTGAAATGTGTGTGTGAAAAAAGATGGAAAACACGGAAGGAACTAGCAGGACAAATACCACTATTGATGCTAGAGCGAGAGTAGTACACAGAATCATAAACCGATAAGCGTGGAATGAGGGGACGTCTTGGACTCTCCCGCCTAGCGAAACAGATATGAAATGTTGAGACCCCTTGTTCAGGCCCAATGAGAAAACTATGTTAAAAAGAGATACAAAGGCAAGTAAAAGAGCTATTTCTCCTATCATGGATGTAGTGAAGAAATGCAGAAGAATAATGTAGAATAAAGCACCAAAAAGGAACTGAACAGTTGAACCAGCATACTGAAAAGATATGCTGCCAATTGCAGAAGGCTCCTTTGTCGCTTCAGTCATATTACGATTAACTCCCGCTCTGTTTTAATGGTTTCCCAATGCTTCAAAGAGCATGAACTAGGTCTACATTATGATATTCTGAGGAGTTAAAATTTTAAGAGAATCGAACTTAACCAATGGAGTGACTAAATATAAAGTAGTGTTCATTTGTAGTGAGTACTTTGGTTTTAAGCCCGGGAAAAATGGACTTGTCCCCTCCCGTGTGCATGGAGGTTTTGGATATTTAACTCGTACCAAGGCAGAATTTCTGGCAAAAAAAGGACATGAAGTTTATGTTGTTGTTCCAGATGAAAATTACGGCCTCCAGTTAAACGATGGAAAATATGAGGAAATAAATGGGGTAGTTATAAGGACTTATAAATCCAGAGAAAAAACAGGTAAACTCTATAAAATGCTACTTGACCAAATAAGTATGAGAAAACCCAATGATAATTTTATTCGAGTTTTATCAGAATTGGGCGCGGACATCTACGAGTTGGAAGATATACCTCCTTTAACTTTCATGTCTGCCTTCGATGGAAGAATTCCTGCCCTAACTGTTTTACAAGATCCATTTGATTATTACGATATTAATCTTCTAATGCATTCGGAAAGTAATTTTATTAAAATCCCCAATAAAGGTAAACTGGGCTACAAAATACCTCGGAGCAATAAAGTAACTCTAAATCGTTTTATTATTGATCACTTTCATAAGAAAAACTATATCGATCCTTTGACAGATTTTCTAAATAATGTGTTGAACAAAGGAAGTATGATCAGTGGCGAGGCGGACTTTATCTCCGACAAATCCAAGAGGCTGTTCAAGTTAACAGAAAGACCTTCAACATTACGAAATCCTATCAGAATCGATTCCGTCGATGTGAAAAAATATGATTCCCCCACAATATGTTGGGTTGCTAGATGGGATCCACAAAAGAGACCGGATGTTGCTTTATTGGTAGCAAAAAAGCTTCCTGAAGTCAATTTTGTATTTGTGGGCACGGCTACAAACAATTCAGTCAATCCAAAGAGAAATTATATGGTTGTTGAAAGCTATCTCAAGTCCAGGTTTTCAGATCTCAAGAATGTAAAATATCTGGGCTTTATACCGGAGGATGAAAAAAGAGAGATCATATCCCGATCATGGGCTTTGCTGAATACTAGTATCCGCGAAGGGCTTCCAATAACCTTCTTAGAGGCGTTATCCTTGTCAACTCCCTTGATATCATACGTCAATCCTGATAACTATGTAGGTATGGCAGGATTATGGGTCCCGAAATATGATGTTGACACTTTTGTTGAAGTTATCAGAAACGGTGTGAAGAATCCAGAGTTACTATTGGAATATGGAAAAACTGGAAGAAAGATATCTGAACAAAATCATGACATAAACAAAATAATGAGTCAGCATGAAGAGATATATAATAAGCTGCTGCATAATAAATAAGCATTCAATGTATTGACATGTTTCAGATAGGTTCTAACCCTGACTCTTTTACATAAACATACATTTATTATTCACCTGAACGCGCGAAATATTGTATTGAATCTATTATCACTATTTTCATTTCAATTCAAAGTTATTCTTCTGGCCCTTTATCCCAGCCATCCTCCATGGAAACATGCAAATAGTGTTAACACACATGGACTAACACACATGTCAATAATAGACCATATCCCAGATGGAGTAATGGATGCATACCTCAAAGTGAGAAGCGAATAGGGGAAAAATCTGAAATTGAAGTTTATGGGAGAAACTATTACCCGTATGTTGCAAAGGGCATATGGGACAAGAAGAAAAAGAGCCTTTGATGATGACAGTTCTCCCCAGCTCCAAAGATGAGGATAGAACTTACAGGGAGAAGCGGCCAAAGAGGATATTCTCATCTTCCAGAAGCTGTATGTATTCGGATCACTGAAGACAGATCTGGATCCTGAAGTTCTGTAAAATGTATTTAAAAACAGTGTATTAGTAAAGCCTCTTGTAGTAAAAAGTAACCAAATCTTCAAAAATCCTCGTGGCTGTTTTTCCCAAAAATTTCCTTAGAGTCACAAAAGAGACAAGGATAAGAGAATAAATATTTCTCTGAAGAAAAACAAATTTTAATGAGTGAAAATAAGTGATCCCGTTGAGTCCAGATCTGAATCCAAGGACCCTTAAATTTAGTAGCATAATATCAGAATCAAGTTCTATCATTTCTCTGACGACCAATCTAGACACAACGGTTAGCAATAACATGTCTTGTTCGAGCCATTTCTCTAGAAGCTTGGCCCTGAAAATGTCCACATAACCACCTTTCATTTTATGAGTTTCACTCTCATGAATCCTGTATATGGTAAGACAGTCTCCTATGAATCCCATTTTACCTTTTTGATTCATTACAAGCATGAAAATTGTAAAATCAAGCCTCGAATTAAATTTCCTAATCAAATCCAAATGACTTAATAATGCGCATTTCTTGAAAGATATAGAGCTATTATTAGTTAGAAAACCAAACCTAAGTATTTTAGAATAATCACTAAATGTCATCGCGTTAACCACTAAATCTTTCCTTAAGTGTTTATATTTATATTTAGATATTAAATTTTCATTTCTTTTGGTCTTGTACTCATTATGGAGATATATCAAATCTCTTTGCTCACTGAATACGCGTTCTACAGTAGACAACTTCTTTGCAGTGAATTCATCATCATCATCTAAAAGACATATTATATCTCCTTGAGCAACATTGAGTGCAATGGCCAACTGTTCACCTTGAGAAACGTTTCCCACAGTCAGTGACTTCATTCCGTTGTCTTGAATGAATTTATCAACGTCACTGTCTGCATAGTTCTTAGAAACAATAACCTCATAACTTTCTCTCGGGTAGTCCTGATTAATTACTGATTTCAAAGCGTCCAGGAGATATTGCTTTCTATTATAAGCCATCACAATGACTGAGAGTAAGACCGTCATTTTATTCTCCATGTACTCTCTTGAATACGCTTTGTGACTTGTAACTGGTATAACTGTTCTTGATCAATGGTTCTATCAATGATAACGTGGAACGATAATCAGAAAATGAGTAGACAACAAAATTTGCACTGAATCTCATGTTATTAACCGTAATATCATAAAGCTCTAAGCGATTCTTTCAGGATTCTTAACTATTTTCATACAACGACATTTTTTCCGATTCAAAAATATGAGAAACTTAATCAGATATAAATTATGGTTTAATTTACCAATTTTATCGTTGATTTAACGAGTTAACAATTTCGTTTAATCTGGCAGAAAACAGCTTCGCAGAAAATCTTTTTGTGGATTCTATAATTGTGTCCCTCATATCTAGATTATTCATGGCTTTACCTATAACGCTGACCAACTCTGAGAAGGACGAATATCCAAAGCCAAATTTTCCACCTTCAACGATATCGATCCAGGGACCGCCTGATTTGGGAACAACAGGAATGGCACCATATTTCATCGCTTCAACAACTGAAATACCAAACGATTCATTTAATTTAGTATGCAGATAGATTTGCGAACTGGCTAATAGAGTTTTTTTTGATTTCTCATCTGGGTTCTTTATAAAAGAGGCAAATGATGAGTACTTACGCACCAGTTGATTGTAATAAACTTCGTCGCCAGGATTTACTGCACCAGCAACTGTGATTGGGTAACCAATGTTTCCTAAATTCTCCAGTGCCAAGTGAATATTCTTCTCCCGATTTATTCTCCCAAAAATGATTATTCCCTTTCTTGGCAATTCAATGTTTTGACCATCATTAATAGGAGGAAAAAGTATCCCGCCATCTCTAAATTTTATATTCAATTTTTTAAAAAATATCTCCGACAAATTTTTTGTGTACCTTGAATTAAAAACAAAATTTCCATTGTTGTATAGATTATACAGACGAAGCATTTTGATAACGTAGTAAGGCAATTTCTTCACCACTTTGCCATTGTAACTTATAAATGGCTCAAGGAATGAAAATCCATGCATTATGTTCACGTCTGCATTTTTAAGGAAAATATTGGGGTGGTTGTTAATTACAACAGAATGATCATAATTAATCTGTTCAATCTTTCTTTTTAGGAAAAGTGCTTTAAGAAGAAGACGGGGACTGCTAATTCGCTCTTTATATTCATAACCAACATCTATTCGTTTCGACACCTTTGATCCGATATTAAGTGGGTCATACTTAAAGCCGGATACGAGAATGATTTTGTGATCGCTTAGTGACTCAACCATTGATCTAAGATAAAACTGTCCGCCCCCCACCCGTGTGGTTTCACCTAGTATGTAGATGTTCAACCTTATTTCACTCCTATGCACAATTACAATGTCTTGAATTACTTAAATTTGTAATATTCGAAACACATCTACACTTCGCCTGTTCTAGGTTTCCCGAACCAATCATAATTTACAATAAAGAGTGTGATGGAAATTAACAAAATTAGTGCGAGTATGAACATGGGTAAAGTATTAAGGTAAATATAGAAATAATACAATCCAAATAGAGTGAAATAGACAATGGTAGCTGAAGCTAAAATTAATTTATTGATCCTGTGGACAATGCCGTACCTCTTAACTTTGAAACTTAAAAACGAAGCAATAAGTAATGGCAAGGATATTATAAAAATAAATAATAAAACCATATATGGATGGGCTTGAAAATAATTCTCGCTAAATGAATATCCTGATGATTTTATGATTATTTTCTCTATTAATGAACCATTGATCTCATTGGAATTTATATTGAAACTCACCATTGAACCACCGGATACAGAAATGTTAAAAGATTTCTGATAATTCCCCGTTAACTCAAAATTGAAATCATAGTTCTTAGAAGTTGTATTCGTTTCGATGGTCATGTTTGAGGGGTGCTCTGAGCCAAAATTTGATATTGAATAAAAAGAAATCTGTGGACCGAAGTTCGTAGCTGTGATGTTGGTTACCGTAGTTATTTTTTGACCATAAGCTGTTGGGCCGTTATCCGCTATCGTTCCTATCATTGCATCTGTGGTGCCATTGTGTGTAGGAAAATATAATCCTCCTGGATAACCAGATGACCAGAGCCAGAGATAATAAGTTGTGTTTGACTTAAGGTTCAAATTATAGGTGAAACTCTCTCCATGAAACTTGTACTGATAATAATAGAAACACTGATAATTTGTGAATGATTCTGGGTTCAGTGTTGAGGTTATCATAGATTGAACTGTATATACTCCATACGTCATCCTGCTATTCAGAGATATTGATTTAAGAGTGACAGGATTTGGAAACTGGAATGGGTAAATATATACATAATCATCGTTTAGATAGACGTATGATGTATTGCCTTGATTAGTATTTACGATGCTTGATTTGACAGGATTAAAATTTCCACAAACAGAAACTGAATAATTCCCTGCAGGCAAAAATTGGGTAAATGAAGATTGGACAGATGAACCAGGAGCAAAAGATACTGGTGTTTTATTTACGTATAAATCATTCATCACTGGATTCCCTGTGAAGTTTCTTTCATAAAGAGCATATGATCCAGACGCACCAAGAAGACCATAACCTGATAATGAGTATGGAGGACCAGACTCGACATTAAAAAGTGTATAATTTTTAGGAGAGCCATAAAACCACGCATCTGGAACATGCGCGCTAACTATTGGAAGTTCATTTACTCCCGTAAAGACACTTTGATTAGAAGGAATCAAAGACGCAAGTGATGACACTCCTGCATTGTTTTGTGACACTGGTACGGGTAGAGACGATACAAGTGGGGAAACAAGAACAGAAAGAAAGAGGAGAAGACTTACAAAGACGAATACATAGGAGAGCTTTCTCAGTATCTTTTTTCTGAGATGCTGATCTGATATCCATTGTCCCAATTTGTGCATCCCGAAGATCGCGGAAAGGGCAACAAATGGGATAATGTAGGATTCATAATAAACACCAAGAGTCCAGTAAGGTGAAAAGGTGGAAATACCCGAGGCGATAAACCACGGGATTTCCATTAAGGCGAATGGACTGAAAAATGACAGAAAGAGATATGGCGCGTTTAATGACATCAGAGAATCAACCTTTGCGTTCAAATCAAAACTGAAGCCATGCAATAGACCACTTATGGAGAATATGTTTGAGTACGCAAGGTTTGAAACTATGCTATGTGACCCATGGGAAAAATATGAGATTATGTGTGTATCAAGCACATAAAAAGCAATTGATACGAAAAGAATAGCATATATTGACAGTGCGTATTTGTTTCCAGTTATGGATTTAAACAGTGTCCGTATGCTATCAATGATCCTTTTTTCCGGGTGGTACGATGAACCCCTTAGGTACTGGTATAAAAAGATCACAAGCAAGTAGAGTCCGAAAAAAATACCGATAATGGTGTTGAATTCAATGGTTGATAATGTCAGTAGAAATGTTGTAAAAAAGGCAGGGTAATTCCTGATCTCAAAAAAGTAGTAGCTGTATATCATAAGTCCCATGAAAATGGTAACCACTTCAAACGGGAAGTCTACTGTGTAGGGAAAGAAAAGATATGTTACAGCAATTAGGAATGCAACTCTATCGTCCTCCAGTTTTATCCTTGCAATGAGGAATAGAGGAAACGCAGCGCTGTAAATGATTATACTCTGAATTAAATACAACGTAGCGGAACTCTTATAAAGCGTTATAAACGGAATAAGAAAAATAAGGAATGGAGAAGCATGCACACTGAAATAAGATCCTCCCGGAACAGTGTTGACAAATGCCTTGTGAAGTAAAACTGAGAGAAGTGACTGAAGAAAAGTTGATGTATCAATGTATGATGAGTTATTCAGGTCATATGTGTTATAAATTAGATACCATGACATGAAGGCGGCCCATATAAATATCAGGAATATGAGCAGCCGAGAATAGTTAAGTGATAAACGCTTCATTCATACCCCAACAGAATTTGCAATTTAATATTATTGCGTATTTAAGATAAGTACTTATCCTCACTGTCAATTTGCCAGTAAGTTATTCTTTTCTTGTCTATTATGGTGAGAGAATGTCCATTAGTAAGTTTATTTCCAGAATAATCTATTATGCTTCCCTGACGAAATCTAGCATTGCATTTCATAGTATAGGATTTCGTATCGCAATCGTTACGGTTTGAAAGACGAAAATCTTTGACCGAAAAAGACCATTCTTTTCTATTATATTACAGGGTATTCTGATCCTTTGTCGTTACTCGGGAACTATTGTTGTCCATAACAATATTACGTATGATAGATTCTTTTGACTTAAATTCCTATGGTTGAATCCCAAAGTGGCAGAGATTATGAGGGCAGCAATAATTGGAAGCGCTAACTTTGACTACGCAGGAGGGGCTGAAAGAACCGTTGAGCAGCTTGCCAGGTTTCTTCACAGCAGAGGTTATTCTGTAACCGTCTTTTCCATAGATTATGAAAATCATAATGTTAGAAGCAATCATAACGATTCGGCATACAAAGAAATGAATGCATTTTCGTTTGACTTATTTTCAAGGAAGAGAATTGTAAAACTTTCCCATGGCACTTCCATGGGACTCGTTGGCTTATTCTCATTCTGGAGGATTTGGGAGATGATAGAAGGTTTCGATCTGTATTATTTCCCTTATCCAAGTATATTACTCGGTAATTTTATGAAGTATTCTTATCGCCTGGGCAAAAACCCCCAAATAATCGTTGCAAATCATGGTACTTATTTCGAAATGCTTGAACACAGAAAAATTACAAGGAAACTTTTCATGGGAGGATTAACAGAAATGATTTTTGAATATGCGAAGAAGATGGACATTAAGATACATGTTCAAAATACTGCTCAGTACAATTTCTACAGATATGTCATAGGGATCAATCCGGAAAATATTTACCTTATTCCCCAGTGCGATGTTGATTTCAATAGATATACCGTGGGAAATAACAGTAGTTTCAGAGTGGTTTTTTTAAACAAGATTGCGAAAAACAAAGGCATGGAGAAACTTTTTACCATTATAAGAAAAGCACCTGATATATCGTTCGATATTGTTGGCTATCATGATAATATTGAAAAGATAAAAAGGAAGTTCACTGATTGTCCCAACGTTATATTTCATGGTTACGTTTCGGAAGAAAGAAAGATAGAGATTTTAAAAAATGCAGATTTAATGATCAATCTTTCAAGATATGAATCCTTGAGCACTTCTACGGTTGAAGGTCTTGCTTCTGGCCTTATGGTCATAGGTCCGAGGATCTCCGGGATTCAGTACATTTCCGATAAAGTTCCCAAGGGAGTGATATTGTCCGATCTTAACCATATTTCTATCATAGAACAGATCAGAAAGGTTAAGGAAATAAAGGAAGGCAACATGACAAGATATTTCTTACTGAAAACGGGTATAAGGGAAGAAGCCAGGAGAGTATTTAACAGGGACATTACAATGGAAATGC
>JAKAYH010000257.1 GCA_021826835.1 Thermoplasmata archaeon
ATTGTCGAGCTTGGTTTTGTACTTCCCAGGTATGGAATAGATAATGAAAGTGTTCGAATTAAGATTGAGGAATTATTGCATAGTGAATATTTCACAGTTTCATGGCTTTCTGGAAAAATGATGGAGGAGGTATCCACCTTCATGGTTGAAAACAAGCTAAGTTTTAGAGATTTCAATGACTGGATAATAGCATATGATGCATATTCGAGAAAAGTACCTTTAGTCACCTTTGACAAAATACTATATAATAAATGCAAAAAACTTGGCATTCAGGTTATTGAGATATAGTTTGATTAATGGTCCGGTCGGGATTTGATTAAAGTTTTGGTTCATCACACTTTTGTATGGGTCATCTCTAAGGAAACTACACAAAAGTTATGGAAATAGCCGATTTTCCAATACATTAACGACTTCACTGATAAAAATATATTCTGGAAGACACACATAGCTCGCTCAAAAATAGAATTGGATATTGTTACCCACATGAAAGTCCAAAGAGCCAATGTTTTAAATAGGAAGCTCCCTGCGTCAGCTGGGGGAGGATGTCACGCGAGTACTGTTAAATACCCTCGAATTAATCTACAGCTTTTCATTTGAGGCATTACTGATCATCCCAAATAAATAGAATTTAAGCCGGACGAGAGTGCTAAATTATGAAGCTTTTCATCTCCAGTGTAAAACTCTTTACATCCAACTTCAACAGCACTTGTAATTTGTAGGGCATCAGCAACATAGATATGATTCCTTATCACAACATCCCAGCTTGCTTCCATTATCCTCTCTGATAGGGTGATTATCCTTATTCTGCTTATCTTCTTAAGCCCTGCAGTCTCATTTGAGAATCTAGTCATAACTTCATCCAACTGTTCCTTCTCAATTCTTTTTTGCCTATATGCTCTATCAAACACTCCGATGACCTCTCCAATATTCCAAACGCTGAATGAAAGAAGTACGTTTCCAAGATAGGCTTCGTGGTATTCTGCACGAATAGATTCTGAGCCGATTTCATAAACATACTTTTTTACTATTGCACTACTGTCAAGATATACGACTTTCTCGATCATCCCTCATGCTCCTTATCAAATCGGTTACTTTGCCACTTGGTTTAATCGGCTCAAAATCTAGAGAAGATTTGCCAGATTTGGAATATTTCATTAAGTATTTGTCTAAATTTAAACACAACTCATTTTCGATCGCATCTTTGAGGATAGAACTTATGTCCTCATCTCTTTGTAACGCGAGATTCTTGAGTTCCATCCAGATCTGTTTATCAATGGATATACTCGTTTTCACTTTCATATAAATTTAAATGGTATACCGGTATATATTTATTTACCATCACAGGTACCCCCTACCCTTATATTATAATGGTTTCCTATTGTGTTTTTAACACATAGAAGCGAGAATTCTCCTTTCACAAGATAGGGGATGAAAGCGAAGTGCTTTGGTATATAAAAGCAATTACTTACACAGCATGTTCAAGGCCTACAAATTCAGAATCTATCCCAATGAAGATCGGAAGGTGCTCATTGAAAAACACATAGGCTCATGCAGATTTGTATGGAATCATTTTCTTGATATGTGTAATTAAAGATATGCAGAAAAAGGCGAAACAATGAGCTAGCATTTATTCCATGAAAGGTTTGCCCGAATATTTTTCTAAGCCAAAAATCAGAATTCAGAAAGTAAGCGCACTTATTATATACGCACATATCATGTCTTCATAGTGATAAGATGACTTGGGAATTTGAGAACAGCATAGTAACAGATGCAAGGAAAGAGTATATTTGGGCTCTCTACAGTAACGTTGAAACCTGGCCCCTTTGGGATCATGGAATTGAAGAAATATCTCTCCATGGAGAATTCAGGGAAGGGGCTTTCGGGAAAATCAAACCGGAGGAACAGGAGGTTCTGACTTACAAAATTACACAGGCTGACCCAAATAAAGGTTTTTCTGATGAGACTGTTATTGAAGGGTTGAATGCGACGATAAAATTCATCCACACCTTTTCTGATTTGCCAGATGGGAAGACGCGACTCACCAATCACGTAACAATCCTATGTCCCGATAAAGAAGAAATAGAAAAAGAAATAGGAGAAGGTATAAGTCTTGGAGTTCCGCAGACAATGGAAAATATTGCTCGAATGGCTAATTTCATTGGAAAAATATGTAAGGATAAATGAGGCTTAAAGTGTATGTCGTCACCACATAAGATGCCTACAAAATTTGAGAAACCACAGGATAGCCCTGGTTTTATACTCTGGCAGGCTACGAATGTCTGGCAACGGAAAATGAGAGTAGCTCTAAAAGATTCAGGGCTAACCCATGTTCAGTTTGTGCTCTTAGCCTCCACTGTATGGTTGAACGATCATGGTGGAGAAACCACACAGGTTGCGATTTCTAGATTTGCACATGCAGATGCAATGATGGTATCAACAGTCCTGCGTTCTCTTGAAGAAAAAGATCTAATTCTGCGGTTAAGAAATTCGGAAGACACTAGAGCTCATTTAGTATCCCCAACAGAAAAAGGGAGAAAGTTGATTGACAAAGCCATAAGAGTGGTTGAGGATGCTGATAACACTTTTTTTGCTGTATTGGGCAATGATATGATCGAATTCACTGAAGCTCTTAGAAAACTGATTTCTTCTAACTGACTTAGGGAATCATCTATTAGCCATGGGGTAAACGCTTATGCTCTTATTTTGGATGTGAGGTTTACAATATGGTCCACAATACGGTCCACAATCAAGTCAGATAAGATTGGAATAAATCCACTCATCAAAGAAACTAAAGTCACAGCTGACAGAGCTTCAAACATAAGGTATGCAAGAGTTGTATCCGCACTCCTTCACAAATCCATTAAAATGGAGAATGGACCGGTCGGGATTTGATTAAAGTTTGAACGAATTTTTAAGATCAGAAACCATAAAGCTATTTTATCGTGAATGTATAAAGGAATAAATAGTGTTTAAACATAAACATATGTTATGTTCAAAACCATCACCATTAAGAAATCAGTTTATGATGAACTAATGGGATTCAAGAAAGAAAAGGAAAGTTTCAGTGAACTTCTGGACAGACTTATTAAATCACAGAGCAGAAAGGATCTACTTTTGTCTCTACGGGGAAGCATGGAATTTGAAAACAAGAATGATCTCCTCATTGACATACAAAAGAAACGGTGGGAGAAAAGAAATTGATTCTCCTGGACACGGATGTAATCATCGAAGTGCTGGATAAGAATTCAGACAAAGGTCAGGTATTCCTGCTTAAAATTATCGAAAGTGAGGAAGAATACTGCACAAGTTCTGTTAACATGCACGAGTTGCTTTACGGTATAGAAAAATACTCCAAGGATTCTCGTTTAGTCCTGCAGATACCGGCACTTGAATACAGTAAAAAAGATAGTGAACTATCTGCCTTTTTAGAATTAAACGCGGAAAGAAAAGGAAAGGCAGTTCCAAGAATGGACGCTATTGTTGCGTCAATAGCAATTAATAACGGCTGCTCACTTTATACCTTAGATAAACATTTTGAAGTTTTTATTGACAATGATCTCAAGTTGTTCAAATAGGGTTAGAATGGACCGGTCGGGATTCGCTTAAAACATTAATGGAATACCATGGGCAACATACCGTCAGCCTATTAAATATTCCTGGAAAAACAGTGCTTTCACTTCGTTAGGTTCTGTCTGCCAGTATTAAATCCAGGCAAACGTCAGGCAAGAAGACATGCACATTTCCGCGACGATGATCTACGGTAAGGGTGTGTGCGTCAGGACCGGTTTGTATTTTCTCTACAAAGTGGAGAGTATTTGTATCAAAGACATCTATTACTCCAGGATCCCCCACCGCAACGTAAAGTCGATCCAAATTCCGGTTCAGCCAGATTACATCCGGTGGTCCTGTCAGAAGCCCGAGAACTTCTGTTGCACCGGTTCCTAAGTTAAGGCCGATTAAGATGCCCTCATCACAAGCGCAATATAGTGTGCCGCTTTTCTTATTCTGTTCGAGTCCATGTGGTCCCCTAACTGGGATGTTGAACGTTCTGGAAACCTTAGAAAGATTATCAGCCCTAACAGAGACTATTGAAGGCGGATCAGCAACGTTCACGAAGAATGAGTCCGTATCTGCATTATAAAGTGCCCATCGAGTCCTTCCCGGAAGTTCGATATTTCCCATTACTTTCCCACTGCTGGTGTCGATGAAGGTTAGAGATGGTGGGGCATTGCTCTTTTCTGCATTACCAACACCTGCAACCATGAGGATGTTTCTTCCTTCGTCGAACGCTATGCCATTTGGCCTGACCCCAGTAGGGACGCGAAATTTCTCTGTGGCTTTTTTTCCATCCAGATGGAATATACTTGCAGTATCCTCCCCCCTGTTAGAAGTAAATAGGAGTCTTCTTTTCGCTGAAACCCAAACTCCAGCTACTCCCTTAT
>JAKAYH010000258.1 GCA_021826835.1 Thermoplasmata archaeon
CAGCATCTGCCATATTATCAGATCAGATGATGTGACCAGATTTCCAACAAAGGAGAAACTTGCATCTTATGCTGGGTTAGTGCCAAGGCAGGATCAGTCTGGAAACTATGACATCAAAGGGCACATAACAAAGCATGGCTCATCCATGCTGAGATTCATCCTTGTGACTGCTGCCCACGTTACCATAAGATATTCAAAAAGGATGAAGGCAAAGTACCTAAGCATTGTAAGAAGACTTGGAAAGAACCGTGCAATAGTTGCAATTGCAAGGATCCTTCTGGAGTGCATATATGTAATGCTCACTAGGAATAAGGAATTCGAGGATAACATTGATTCCCTCACCGAGAGAAAGATGAAGGTCATGTCAATGAGGGCAAAGAACCCAGGAAGATTCAAAGATATTGAAGAGGTGGAAAAAATATTTATGAAGAAAAGAGATCAGCATAAGACAGATCAACTTTTTTCATAGAAGCAAACTATTTTAGAATCTTTGGGCATATACACAGGAGTACTATGGCATTCGAAGATTATCTTATCCCTGGGGAAGAGGTTAAATTTAGAAGTACAACGCATGTTAGCTACGGAAAAAAGGATTACCAGGTGATTGTTACAAATAAGAGGATAATACTTTACGCTCAACGAGGGATGGTCGTGAAAAAGGATGATCTCGTAATGCAAAAACTTGACGAGCTTCAGGGTGTGAAATACAAGGAAAGTGGACTTGTTAAAAAATCAGGTACAATTGATATTGAAGGTAAAACAAAGATGCAATTATCGGGTCCAACTGCAGAGGTGAAGGCCTTATACCAACAAATTATGCAATTCGTTTAGTGATAAAACATGTTAATTGACGTAGCTCGCCAAGCGGTCATTGACGGAATAAGCAAGAAATTGGGTTATCCTGTCCCACAAAATGGTCTGCCGCCTGACATCAAGCAATCAATAGAATCTCTCGCGGATGTTCAGAAGAATTTGTACATTATGCGTGAGGTTTTAAATGGGGAGCGCAGTAGAATACAGAATAACTCAATAAGATCATTTATTTCTAAACACCGTCCTAACAAAGAGATAAATGAGCATGTAAATATCGTTGATGGATTACAAGAAGACATCAATAATAAAGTATCAGAACTTAGCGATAGAATCCGGAAGAATACTGCTACTTTGGAAATGCGGGCTAAGATAGTTCCAAATTCATCACCTGCACAAAGCGTTAACAGCAGTAAAACTGATCCTTCATTAAAGGTTCTCAAATGCCCAACTTGTGGAGCCCCGCTACCGATGCCAACTTCTCAATTTATAAAGTGTAAATACTGCAGTTCCACGATTTCGATCCAAGATTTTGGTCTGCAGTTAAAGTCCATGATAGATAGTTTATAGTTTTGAAGATGAATATAATATTGTAGTTATTAGAAAACGAAGCGATATTTCTTAAACCCCTAATTATTCCTGAAGGCTGTTATACTTATATTATAGATAATTGATCCACCGTCTAATAATTAGTCCAGCCATCATCGGCGATGATTACGGATCCATTGAGGTAAGATGAATCATCTGATGCAAGGAAGAGAGCTACCTTTGCTATTTCAATTGGTTTGCCAATCCTTGGTATAGCGCCCATGACCTTATTCATTACCTCAAAGCCAAGTTTGTTTGGTTCCTTCTGTCCTATTCCTATTGCAGTTTCGATTGCGCCTAGAGCCATTGCATTGCACTTAATTCCCTTCTGTCCATATGTAGCAGCTGTGCTTCTCGTAAGTCCAATCAATGCATGCTTTGAAGCGGTATATGCAGCCCCTGCCCTTCCGCCAAAAAAACCGGCAACGGAAGATGTGTTCACGATTGTGCCGCCGCCCTTACCTATCATGTATGGCAGAGCCTTTCTTGTTGCCCAGAAGGGTGCATTCAGATTGATGTTCAGTACCCTTTCCCAAAGCTGGTCGTCTGTGTCGACAACCGGGTTTGCACCATCCATTATGCCAGCGTTATTACACAGTATGTCTATTCTTTCGTTCTTTGAGTAGGCTTGATCGATCATCTGTTCGACATTTTTCCTGATTGAAAGATCAAGTACCATCCCGGTCGATTTGCCGCCCTTTGAATTGATTACGGAAACAGTTTCATTTACGCGTTCCTTGATTACATCAACGACGAATACCTCAGCGCCTTCAGAGGAGAAAAGTTCAGCCATTGCTCTTCCAATGCCCGATCCTGCACCAGTTATCACGACAACCTTGTCCTTTAATTTAAGTGTCATATCGATCTTTTAATTTAGATATATACCGCATAAGTAGTTTGTGAATTACTTATTAGCTACTCAGTCAAATAAAGTATTTTGTATAATCGAAGTCTAAAAATGCGCTTCCTGTTTATTCGCATTCATGTCTTAAAACAGTTTGCAATTAAGGAGCCAATGTTTCCATTATGGCCCTGGCCTGTGTCAGACCGAGATATTTCCTCGTGTATTTGCAGTTATAAGTATATTTGTATGTCGTCATAAATTCACTGTCAGTCTCTTCTCTTAACCGATTCAAGGTACGGTTAAACCTTTGAGTTACTTTGGATAACTGGTTCTCTGAAAGCCTTGGTTCAATAAACACCTGGATTGGATTTGTGCGGTATGTGTTTCCATCCACATAAATTCCATCTGTGTCAAAAAAATCGGGAATGCTATATAGGCCTGCCCTGCCATTCTCGCTTCCGGTATCAACTGTTCTCAAAAATATTGGGTTTGATTTGATCTTTGAATAAAGACTTTCATTTATTGAAAATTTTCTCTTGGTGTATTTCTCCCCATTATATTCTTTGGAGTCCAGGAGAGTGACCTCGATTTCACCATGGTTTTGATCTATCTCCTTTTTTTTTAAATAATAGTGGATGGTCAGCAACTTTTTCCTGTTTTTTTGGACATACTCATCGAAATAAGACCCGGCGCGGTAATCATTGTACTTTTTTAGGACGTAGGCCTTTTTCTGGATTGATGAATTTATCTTTAAAGCGGTAAATTTTATCGCTTCTTTTTCCTGTCCAGATCTCTCAAATAAGAAAGCTGCCACGTTCGTTCCTGTTTTATCAAATATTCTTTTCTCGAATATGACCGCATCTTTTATATCGTATTTGGAAAGAAAAGCCTGCCGGATCATTCTTGAGACTGAGTGACCGAAAATGAAGTTTGAAGGTATAATGTAAATCATCTGATTGATATGATTCCGCAGATCATTCATCAGCGCGATCTGATATAGATCCTGAAGGCCTCTGTTTTCCCCTGAAAAATATTTAATCTTGCCATCAGTTCCATTGTTCTTTGCTATGTAACCAATATACAGGTATGGCGGGTTTGTCACGTGAAAGATCGAATTGGTCTTCTTTTTCAGGAAATACGGGTACTCATCAAGCGTGTCCTGAACCGTTATATTACTTTCAGCCAATCTTTCTGGAACCCCGTAATTAACAGCATTTTCTATGCTTTTTTTAACCATTTTTTCCTGAATATCAAAAAGATAGATGTGGCGGCTGAAGAATTCAGCCCTTTCAGCAACAGGTATTCTTTCAAGAATAGGAAGTATGAGATTTCCTTCGCCTGCAAACAGGTCGATCCAAATGAATTCATATATCCTGCTTTCGATTTTCGGCATTATGAATTCGGTGAATACACTGGAAGGAGTCAGATGTTCGCCAAGAGACCTTATTCTCTTTCGTTCGGCAGATCCGCTTAGCATTTTATCCTCCCTAAATTAATATGGCTGTGGTTAAATGTTTCCATTATTTCAAATTATTACTTGCCGGTTCGATTATAACAGATGGATATACTGAATGCTTTGCATTTTGATTGTAATTAGCTGCCATTGAATATGCATAACTGCCGGCTAATTCTGCTCTCCATTTGATAAGAGATTAACAAGTGCATGGGGTTGCCCGGATTTGGACCGGGGTCTCAGGCTCCCAAAGCCCGTAGGATACCAAGCTACCCCACAACCCCAACTTGCGAGTGATTTGAGGATAGGTAAAAAATTTAACTGTAGATAATTTGGATCACCTGGTGTATTTGTATGGGAGAAGATCCCTCATTTTCATCTTCCGTGTTTTTCCCTCCGTCTCGATCAATACCCCTATATCCATGTCGTAATCGGTTGAGATCTCGCGGCACATTCCACATGGAGGGATTATTTCATACTTATCATGGCCCTTTTCCGGATCGGGATGCCTTACCGCAACGATGGTGTCAAATCTGTTTTTCCCGTCTTTTAGAGCCTGGGCAATAGCTATTGGCTCAGCACAAACCGCAATTCTCCCAACTGTTGCGTCAATGTTGAATGATGTGTAAATACTGCCGTCTGAAGTAAGCAGAGCGCATCCTACAGAATGCCAGTGCTTTCTGTAATGTTTTTTTATAATCTCAGTTGCCTGCTGAATGAGTTCATAATCACCCCTGTCAAATTC
>JAKAYH010000259.1 GCA_021826835.1 Thermoplasmata archaeon
GATCTTAATTGTTGTTCCCAGCATGACGTTCCTTGGATATTCATTTCACATAGCGGTGGGTACGAGTCTGTTTGTCGATGTGATCACAACAGCTTCAGTAGTTTATGTTTATACAAAAGGGAAAAAGATAGAGTGGCGCATAGGGCTCATTCTTGGAGGGGGTGCCTTAATAGGGGCACAAATCGGTGCCCATGTTGCAATCTTCATTAGCGATACTCCGCTTGAAATAATATTCACTATGGTTGCACTCATAATGGCACGGCAGTCGTTCCAAAGGGGAAAAAAGGGATTGAATATCAGGCATCGTGATATTTCGCATCCAAATTGTCTTGGATTTTTAATCAGCTTACCAATAGGTATTATGACCGGAACGCTTGGAACCAGCGGTGGCATAATGTTCATAGCAGTCATGATGCTTTTATATTCACTGGATGCCAAGACCATGGTGGGAACTGCCACTCTATCCATGTTTGTTTCAGCAATGAGCGGTACCGCCGGTTATCTCGTACTCAACAGCGTTGATATAATCGGGGGATTAATCATAGGGGTTATATCACTAGTTTCCGGACTATATTTTGCGAGAAGAGCTCTTGGAATGGAAGATAAAACTATCTATTATTTCCTTGGATCCGTGTTTATAATAGTTGCATTTCTCGAGGCGGTCAAGCTTGGCACAAATATTTAGATTAACATGGTACATTCTATAGTCGGACCAAAAACATAAAATCAGGGGGAATAGGAATTGAATGAATATATCGTATGCACCAGTGAAAGTATCACTTTTCCGATTCATCAACAGTATAAGAACATCCTAATACCACTAAGGGTGTATAATTTTCCCCTCTCAAATGTTAAAATAGGTCAAATATTCAGGGATAATGCGAATTTTAGGCATTATACAAGAGTTTACAATATTTAATAGCAAAACGTTTTAAATATTGACATGTTGCTTATATATGCTGGTAAGAGACATAGATCGAAAACTCGACATGCGGGTAATCCTCCGTCTAAGGCAAAACACCGAACTTTTCAATCTCACCAGGGAATTGAAAGGGAAATTCCCAGTATTCTTATTCAACCGCAACGAAGAAACATGGATGAGCACATATTTTCCCAAGGAACAAAAAAACCAGAGGCTTGAAATCGTTCTGAAAACACTTCAGGGAATTGAAAAAGAAAACTCTTTTGTCATAGATTCAAGGATAAACAATGTCAAAGACCTCAGGATTGTGAACAAGCTCATTGAAATCCCTTCATTTATTATCAACAGATCAGACATGAACAACGGCTTCCTGAATATATATGCCAGATTCCACAGTACACACTTGCCCGATGTATCAGAGAACCTCTCAGCTTATACTGGCGATTTGGAAAATTCCAGAGTTGAATGGCTCGGACCGAATCCTGGAATAATAAAGACAATGGATCTCATAAATTCTGAATATCCCGTGTCGCTTGTCACTTATGTTGTAAAGCTTGAGGGGGAAAACAAAGCCTTGTCCGAACTTGCAAATAACGCGAATACATTGGTTGAAATTAAGAACAGCCAGATGAGTGATGGCAAATTCCAGGCTGTGATGTACAGCAATTCAGATTTAACCAAATTAATAAAAGGAATTAATGTGATATCAAAGGAGGACGGTATCTTTGAAATGCCCCTGACCGATGAAATTCTGGAGTTAGTGAGAGATGCATCAAACCGTGATCACATAATGAGGCTGAGGTTCTTTATCAAACCAAAGGATGGAAATCTTGAAGTTACAGTTTTTCTCCCAAGTTCATTGCTCTATGAATATTATTCAGTTCTTTATAATTTAACAAGGAAGATGGGTGGAAGAATCATTACAAAATATATATTGCCATACACACCAGATGTCTGGGATTTCATTTAGCCAGTCAAGTGTTATGGAGTCATAACACATGTGCTAATGAAAAGTTTATATTATTGGGTATTGCCCAGTCTGCAGAGATCATGGTAATTTTTCATTTCAAGAGAGTGACAATGGAAAAGAACTCATATGCAATAGATTCGCGCGAGATATAGAGTAAAGCTAATTAATCATCTTGCACATTGCTATTCAATGTCCTTTACAGGTTCAAAAACGAGATTCATTGTTTCCATCATATCCATAGCCATTGTCCTTGTCATGATAAGTGTATCATTTGCAGGCATTCCGCCATTTTACAAACTGCTGAATCCAGCCACCGGCATTATGGCACCCGGTCCATTACCTTATTCCCCTGGAGAGAAGAACCTTACAGTAAATGTAAATGGTGAAACATCAAATATTATTGTAAACATGCAATCCGATGGTTTCATAGGCATTGCTTCCAATAATACAAGAGGTGTCTATTATGAGCAGGGATACCTTGAAGCAAAATACCGTCTTGAAGAGATGACAATTCTTGAACTGACTGCTCAGGGAAACCTTTCAAGCGTTGTTGGTCCATCAGTAGTATCCATGGACGTATTCTACAGAGAATTGATGGATAACCAGGTTGCACAGGAGGAACTCAACAATCTATCAAGAACAGGTACCACATATCTGGCTCTTCAATATTTCGTTGAAGGTATTAATGCATACATCTCCAATCTGAATCCTGCTCAACTGCCCATACTGTTCAAGGTTCTCTCATTTTCTCCACAACTCTGGACAATAAAAGATGTTCTGGAGGTACAGCAGCTATTTCTCTGGGAAAACAGTGCAGGCGGTCTCGATCCAATATACTTCAATTACGCACTGGAAAAGATGCCGGAAAATGTGGTGAAGGCCTTATATCCGGCCTACCCTGCAGGGGTCCAGAATCCTATTGTACCATATTCTGTTAATCCATCCGTTTATAATGAACATGGGGACATTTCGAACCTTAGTCTTTACAATGCATCATGGTCTAATTACACCAAGCCGTTCACCAATATGGGAACATCTTCTGCAAACGTCGGCGGGCTTTCACTTTCGCAATTGCTGACAAGCATGAGATACCCATACAAAGATTTCGGCAGCAATGACTGGGCAGTTAACGGCCCCCTTACTAATAATCAGTCAGCCCTCATAGCGAATGATCCACATCTTACCACAAGCGTTCCTTCCATATGGATGGGTTTCCAGCTTGTGTCTCCAGGGCAGAATGTTGTTGGCGTGGTATTCCCAGGATTTCCCGGGGTTATTCTGGGGCACAATCCAAATGTTGGATGGGGGGCAACAAACGGACAGGTTCAGGAGACCTATTTTTACGAAGAGTCGGTTAATGAGTCAAGACCATGGTACTATTATTCTAACAACTCATGGGTTCATTTTACAATTTACAACGAAACCATAAATGTTAAGGGGGCTCACAGTGTTCAAATAGAAGTTAAAAGGGCTAATAACGGGGTTCTCGTTCAGAATGGATGCTTCCCCATAGCCATGGACTGGACAGGATTGTCACCATCCTATGAAATATCATTCTTCCTCCATATTGATAAGACAGGCAGCGTAATGCAGTTTCAGCAAAACGCTTCAAAATACTTTAAGGTAGCAATACAGAACTGGGCTGTTGCCGACATATATGGAAACATCGGTATCTTTCCATATGGAGATTACCCTATCATTGAAAAGGGGAATCCAAGGGGTATTCTACCAGGTACTGGAGGATATAACTGGGTTGGCTTTATTCCAATCAATCAGGAGCCATATCTTTACAACCCATCAAGAGGCTATGTATTCTCCGCAAACCAGATAACCGTTTCAAGCAATTATCCTTATTACGTTGGTTGGGACTACGAATCCGGATACAGAGCAGATGAAATTCATCTTCTGTTAAATTCAACAAAAGGCTTTGATACAGCCAAAATGGAGGCCGTTCAATTAACAATTCACGATTATACAACAAACATATTCCTACCCAAGCTTATTAGCGCAATGAAGGAGACAGGTTTCGGGAACTCAACCATATACAATGAACTCCAGAACTGGAACGGTAACATGACAATTAATTCCACGGCCGCAACAATATATTACTACTGGATACAGAATTTTGTAAATGATGTTTTCTCTCCTTATATGACCTATTATAATATCACAGCATCTGAGGGTCTTGGTCAGGTATCATTCTTCCTTGGAAGTGACGACTATTACCATGGGCCACTAATAGAAGATTTGGTGAACTGGACAATGAACTATCCCGATGTTCAGTGGTTCTCAAACCCGGTAACCGGAGTTCATGAAACAGCCACAAGCCAGATGATGCTTGCACTCAACAAAACCTTATCATACCTAAATAATAAATACGGAAAAATTTCAAATTCATGGCAGTGGGGGGATATTCATAAACGCTATCTGTCAAGTCTCTTTGGAATCAACTCATTCAACACATCTGAAATACCTGCTGCAGGAGACGGCAACACAATCAATGCAGCATATGGAACAATTTCCGACTTTGGTCCATCATGGAGAATG
>JAKAYH010000260.1 GCA_021826835.1 Thermoplasmata archaeon
CCTTTGCATATTCGAAAGGAGTGACTTCCCACACATAGGTCACTTTCTCTTCCATGGTTTCTTCCATCTCCTCATCAGCATTCATGGAAGGATATCCTGGTCTGTCAACATCTCTCCTTCTGTACATAATATAAACATTTTCAGCTCCAAGTCTAATGGAGGTTCTTGAGGCATCATTGGCTGTAAAACCTCCACCAATGACAACAACATTCTTTCCAACATTTATATTCTCTCCCAGAGAGGTTCTTCTAAGAAATTCAGTTGCATGCATGATGTTTTGAGCATCACTGCCTGGAGTGCCTGTCATCCTTGGTTTATGGTTACCAATTCCTAAATATACTGCATCGTATGATTTTAATATCTCTTCAAATTGAACGTCCTGACCGATCTTTGTGTTAAGATATACATCAACACCCTGTGACGTTATAAAACCAACTTCCTTCTCAATAACGTCATGAGGCAATCTGTACTTTGGAATGCCAACTCTCATAAATCCGCCCAAAACAGGAAGTGCCTCGTAAAGAGTGACTTTTACGCCCTGAATTGATAAATAATAGGCGGCGCTAAGACCAGACGGTCCACCCCCAATAATTGCAACAGTTTTCCCTATGAACTTCTTTTTTGGAAGGTGTATCACTTCACTATAGTCTTGAAATTTATCTGCTGCATATCGTTTAATGTGCCTTATTGCAATTGGTCCACCAGTATCATAGAGAACGCAGATATCCTCACATAGATGAGTGCAAACTCTCCCTATTATTGCGGGAAATGGTAAATTTTCAAAAACTATTTTAACGGTTTGACCCGGATCATGAACTGCTGTGCTGTTAACATACCCTCCTATGTCAAGGGAAGCTGGGCATGCCTGCGTACAAATATTGCATCCAATGCATCTCGAACCCTCAGCATAAGCTTCATTATCTGTGTAACCTATAACAGGCTCAATATCGAAGGTCTTAACTCTATCTTCGGGGTCTTCTGATTTTATCTTAACCCTTTCAAATTTGAGCATAGACATTCATCCTGTAATTTTCGCAAATATTATAACATTTTTGTAATTTTGAAATATAGTTGGAAGCAACCCATTCTATCATTTGAATACCAAAATAGAATTTCAGGATGCCAAATGCAGGTATGGCCCAATATAGAATATTGCCACAGTGAGATTAGTTAGAACGATTGCTGATAACAGAACATATAGATAATTCTTGCTTACCACAAAGTCAATGACTGCGCTAATCAATACTATGACAGGAGTGAAAATTAGCACCCACAAACCCAAAGAAATGAAATATATTCCATCAAGATTTACGATTCCTGAAGGCATGTTGGAAAGAGGAACAAGATTTGATCTCAATGTGGTGGGAGAAGTTGTATTATAACTGCTGATTTGTGCAAGAGTATATCCATCTCCACCTCCCTTAATCATCATTAGAACCACCCCTGACACTATGAAGAACATGCTTACAACTACTGCAGCCCTTAATGTAATACTTATAACTTTTGTTAAATCTTCATTGTCTTTGTCCATTTTTTTCACCTATCCTGAAAATTACATAGAGAGACGCGATCAAAATCCCAGATATAGCAATTGCAATATAGAATCTATCAAGCCCGGACAAACTTATGAATGTCCCCTTTCTTAATCCTTCAAGAGCCATTTCAACCCCAAGATAACTGAGTATGGCAAAAAAGACCCATCTAACATCCTTATTAGATATCTTAAGAAGTATCTTGGATCCTATTATAGCCCCTATTAAAACGCCGATTGCTGTTGCAGCAGCAAGATAAAACTGAATAAAACCATTATACCAGTAAATAGAACTGCTGGTCGCAGCTGTTATACCAATCATGAAATTACTCGTCGTGGTAGTTACCTTCATCGGAAGGTTCATTGCCCAATCCATTCCCAGAACTTTTAGTGCACCACTACCTATACCCAGCAGACCTGACAGCATACCGGCAAAAAACATAATTATTTCACCAAGCCACCATCTGATTCCTATGTATTCTACACTCTTCTTCTGATTCTGATCATAATATTTTCCATGCAGTTGAAATATTCTGCTTGTGAAATCTGGTTTTACAACCTTTGTTCCCTCATATTTTCCTCTGTTTACAGTGGGAACTATGGAAGTAAGTATAACAATACCAAAAAGGAGGTATAGAACCCATTCAAGGCTATACTTATAAACAACCGTTACCGTAAGAGAACCCACGATAGCCCCAAGAGTGGTGGCAACTTCAAGTCCCACTCCTATCTTCACATTAGCTATCTTCTTCTTCGTATATGTACCGGCTGAACCCGCAGATGTTGCTATGGTTGAAATCAAACTTGCTCCCGTTGCAAAAATAATAGGTACCCCATAGAACAGAGTAAGTATTGGAACCAGAACTGACCCCCCGCCCAGGCCGGTAACAGAACCTATGATACCTGCAATTATGCCTCCTGCAACTATTTCTATGAACTTCAGGAGGGTCATCACCTCAGTCATGGGATGTCATTACAGGATGTTATTTATTGGTTTTTAGTCTATTGATATTGTAAAATATTATTTTCTTTTCTTAATAATTTCTGAAAGAACTGTCTTATCCAGGTCACTTTTAAATTTAATCTTCTTTGTTTTAAGTATCTTGGCAATTTTGTCAGTTATTTCTGCTATATCTTCAGCGGGGTAGTTTCTCAAAATTATCATTTCCTTTTTTCCAATTGGGAATATGAGCTTAAGCCTTGAATTTTCTGAATTGTAACCCAGTGGTTTTCTTCCCTGTCTAATTTCGCGCATATTAAGTTCTAATCTTACCTGGTCGTGCTGGAGTTCTTCCTGTGTTTGCTTACCCTTTTCTGCTATTTCATCAAATATTAGAGGGAATACCTTTTCTAAGGATTTCCAGTCAAAGGATTCTTCAAAAAAAATGTGCCCGCTTAAGTTCTTCACAGCATGGTATATATTTCTCATTAATTTAATTTCTTTTTATTAATTGCTTTGAGGCGACTTATCATTAAATATTGTTTTAAGCTATTTTAAAGCTGAAAAGGTTTTTTATCTTGGAAAGAGATGAGGGCATTGCAAAGGCACAATGATACAGTAGATTATTGTATTCATTACCGACTCTCTCCATGCATGATTCCAATAAAGTATGGATTGTGAGTAATCAACTATAGCCCTGTGGTGTAGTGGCCAAGCATTGCAGGCTCTGGACCTGTCGACGGCAGTTCGAATCTGCCCAGGGCTATTTTTACAATCAAAATGGTGTAATCTATCCGTTTTAACAATGGAAAACACAAAAATCTTAAGTTCTAAGGTATATTGAAGGCGTGTGGGAGAAGAGAACGAGACTCAGGATTTGAGCAGGAGATATTGTCAGGCCATAGATACTGAAATAGACGCATCTCATGATTACTTTCTATATATCTCAGAAATGAAGCTTGCCATAGCCTCGCTTGGAATGGCGGTTGCCTCAGGGGTTAGACTCCAAGCAACAAGGGAAATTTTGGATATGGCAGATACACTTTACCAGAATATTACAGACCCTGATTCGTTATTACCAGACAACCAGAGAAAGCAGTTAAACCACGCAGAAGAAGTCTGGCTTGATATGAAGGATAAAATGAGTAAAGGAGACCAAAGAGCCGCAAGTTTGCTCAGTGCCCATGCATTCATGGAAAAGGCAGTGGTACATCTTGCCATTTGTAAAAAGGATGAAATGTTCAAGGACATAATAACTGATTATCTAATTAATTATCTAGAGAAATTAAGCGTTTTCATCTATAGGGAGGCTATTGGTCATGTTATGCTTTGAGATCCTTCTCCACTTCATGTATTGAATGTTTTTGCAGGGTAAATTCATTTTTCGCAAAGTCATTTTTTGGAGGAGGAATCTCTTTAATTTCAACTGACCATATTATCAATTTTGAAGTATTAATCTAAAAAATTCTTCATTCCATGTATCATATTCAATAGTTCAGTGAATCAACGAATTGATCAATCTTGTCAGCAACAATTTGAGGAAATTCAAGCATTGGAACATGACCCGCATCTTTTATTACAATGAAGCTTGCGTTCTTAACACCGCTAAAATACCTCTGACCTTCCGACATATTTAGAACTTTATCCTTTTCCCCCCAAATAATAATTTTTGGAATTAGAGATTTTGAAAATTGTTCTCGAATTTCATTAAGATTTTTCTTTCTCAAACCAAAAATGTTCACTGCGTATTTTACAAGGTTAAAATACGATTCCCAGTTTTCCCTGTTCCCGTAATATTCATAGGAATTTTGAATTAACCATTCAGGCGGTTTGGTTGCGCTAAAAGAATTTTTCCACCCTACTGCAATGGTTTCCATTGTAGGTTTCTGCTTCTTATAATACCAATTAATTGGCCAGACTGACATTAATCTATACATCATCCCAATAGTG
>JAKAYH010000261.1 GCA_021826835.1 Thermoplasmata archaeon
CTTCTCAATACCAAGAGTAAGTGGGGTAACATCAAGCAATACAACATCCTTTATATCTCCAGTGAGAACAGCACCCTGTAAAGCAGCCCCTATGGCAACACATTCCATTGGATCAACTCCACCCTCGACCTTCTTACCGAAGAAATCTTCCACATACTTTCTCACATATGGAATCCTGGTAGGTCCACCAACAAGAATAATCTTATCTATCCCGTTCTTGTCTATTCCTGCCTCCTTTATGGCTGTTTCCAGTGGTATCTTCGAACGGGCAACTATTGGCGCTATGAGTTCCTCAAGTTTTGCCCTTGTAAGTCTTAAGAGTACGTGCTTCGGGTCTCCATCTACAACCGTGATGTAAGGTATATTTATTTCAGTTTCGAGTGTAGATGAAAGCTCTATCTTTGCCTTCTCTGCCGCATCTTTCAATCTGATGTATGCCTTCTGATCCTTTATAAGATCATAATTTTCCTTTTTCTTGAAGTCGTCCGCAATGTATTTGATTATGGCTTCATCCATATCAGTTCCTCCCAGTTTAGTATCTCCGGAGGTTGATTTTACTTCAAAAACGCCTTCGTTGAAATCCATTATGGTTACATCAAGTGTTCCTCCACCAAGGTCATACACAATTATTTTCATTGATTGATTCTGTTTATCTATACCATAAGCCAGTGAGGCAGCTGTAGGCTCATTGATTATTCTCTGAACATTTAATCCGGCAATTGTTCCAGCATCCTTTGTTGCCTGCCTTTGATTATCATCAAAATATGCTGGCACGGTGATTACCGCATCGGTTACTGGTTCTCCTAAAAAGGCTTCAGCATCCCGCTTAATCTTCTGAAGAATGAAAGCTGAAATCTGCTGAGGCGTGTACTCTTTTCCGAATATTTTAAATTTATAGTCGGTACCCATCTTCCTTTTGGCCGCATAAACCGTTCCTTCCGGATTTAAGAGCGCCTGCCTTCTTGCAGGTTCACCCACTAAAAGCTGACCATCCTTCGTGAAAGCAACATAACTTGGAAACGACTTTCCTCCTACTGATACACCCTCAGCACTGGGTATTATGGTTGGTTTCCCCGATAGTACTACCGCAGCAGCCGAATTACTTGTTCCAAGATCTATTCCTATAATTTTTCCCATATTTATTCACCTCTTTGAACGATAACCTTCGATGTCCTGATTACTTCATTATTCAAAAGATATCCCTTCTGAATTTCCCTCGCAATGATATTATCCTTTCCATCAATGACACCAACAACCTCGTGAAGTTTTAGATCTACCTCTTTTCCCTCTGATTCTATCTGACGAAGACCGTACTTGCTCAACACAGACATTAAGTTCTTTTTTATGCTTTCAAGTATGGACACATCTTTTCCTGCTGCAATTCCTGCATCAAGCGTGTCGAGAACAGGAAGCATATCCCTAATTATATCATACCCCAGGGCCTTCTTTTGATTTTCAAAGTTCCTTTCCATTACCTTATTATAATTTTGAAGTTCGGCTAAGGTTCTTATGAGTTTTTCGTTAGTGTGTTTAAGTTCTTCAATGCTTTCCCCTTCGATGCTTACTTTCACATGTTTCATAGACTGTCTCCTCTTTGAGCTTTCCATAGAGTATGCTATGGGGTCAATCAGGATCTGGGCTTCATTCGGTATGTAGGTCATCGCAAGTAAATTTGTTCTTCATTATAAATCTTTCGTATACTGTTTGTCAAGAACTAAATTTCTCAAACTCTTTCTCGATCTTATTTAATTTTGAATACCAGTATACAAGTATTGAGGTTTTCGTAACTTTATGTTTATTAGACCATTCCAGATCCTTGTTTATGTAGGATAAATGAGAATTCAGTTTAGCATTTGGAATATAATCGTCTCCGTTAGCATATCTCTTCACGTTCTCTATTATCATTTCTCCTTCCTTTTTAGAAATAATTCCCGACTCTATTCTCGTCTTCATCATTTCAATTTCAGCATAATATGTATTTTTCTCGATATCCTTTTTTGTCATCCAGTCTGTTTCATAATTGAGGAATTCTACCCAATTCTTGCCCCTGTCCAAAAGATCGAAATAACCTGACAAAGTCTTGGTTGTAATTTTAAAACCATATTTTTCTGGCATCTCGTATATCAATGAGCCCGGGTCAATAAACGGTGTTAGTGGAGATATGAATGAGTACACCTTCATATTTTTATCCTTTTGTCTCAGCATCAGATTTTTCGCATATTGGATATCATAGTTAAGTTCTTCGATTCCTTGTCCGCTTATACCCAGTGTAAAATAAACATCAAACTTTTTGCATCCAAGTTTTTCTGCGTTTTCAATACTTTTTTCTAAATCAGTATTAGTGTAGGATCTTCCGTTCTTTTCTCTTATGTTTTGATTTGAAGATTCAGGGGAAATTTCGGCTGTAAAATCTGGAAAGTTCTTTGAAAGTTCCTGTAGGTAAGCCAGGGAGGGTGGTTTGAAATATTCCGTAAGGAGAGGGACATCTATCCCCATCTCCTTTATCTCTCTGAATAAAGATTTATAGAATTTTTCTCCTCCTTGATTTATGTCTCCAACCACAAATACTGGCGCACCAAGTACTTCATAGGCTGAATATATCTCTTCTGCTATCTGTCTAGGGCTTCTGAACAGGGGACTTGTATTGAAAAAATTATTTTTGTATGAGAAATTAGAACCACCACAAAAAGCACAATTAAATTCACAACCGTGTTCAATCATCGTCACTGCTTCCGGGTTATTTATCCAGTCTGTGTATGGCATATGGCCTTTTACGTCTGCATATTTAATGGCATTCTTCATTAAAAATGAATAATCCAGTTTTTCATTTTCCATTACATTTTCATCATACTTTGGGTTATTTTTTTTAACATTGTCCCCGTCCCTGTACGCGAGTGCAGGGACTGATGGGAAATCCCTACTGCCGTAAAGTTCGTCAAGTAACATTCTCAAGTTATCTTCCTGAAAATCACCAACGAGCAAATAATCTATTTCTGGATAATTCTTCATTATGTCTTTCCAGAAGTAAGATGCAGAGAAACCTCCCATTAATACCTCTGCATCAGGTCTTAATCTCTTTATCACCCTTGCTATACTTATGGCTCCCTGTGCATGAGGAAGCCAATGGAGATCAATCCCAAACAGATCAGTATCTATGGATTTTATGTATTTCTCAACATCAAATCTCTTTGAATCAACCATTCTTGAAGCAATATTGCATATCCTTCCGCTATAACCATAATGGCGAATATGATTTAGCATACTGACAAATCCCATTGGATACATCTCAAACACAGGTGTGGAAGGTATAACATCACTAATTGGCCCAGATTTTATATTTCTATCTCTAAAATCATATATACTTGGTGGATGAATTAGAGCAATATCCGCATGCATAGGTATAAATGTCTCATATCTTAATTACTCTTATGATAAAAATATTCTAAATCCTAAATAATTCAACTTTTTCCTAATGGAGTAAAACCAAAAGGATTTATGTAAATTAATGTAATCCATCAATGATGGATTATTATTCCTTGCTCGGCATACCAAGAGATGCATCTATTGATCAGATAAGAGCTGCATATCGAAAAGCCATAAAGAAATGGCATCCAGACTTGAACAGGGACAATGTTACACTCTCATCCTTAATGACAAGTCAGCTTAACGAAGCTTATCATGTATTAATAAATCCGTCAGAAAGGCAAAAATATGATCTGACTTTAGATGTAAATGTAAGTAAAGCTATTGAAAACGATAAGGTAAAATATAGTTATGTCAGAAACGAAACAAAACCCAATAATGCATCACGACTTAAGGAAGTTGAGCGCGTTGAATCATGGAAGAATGCCTTTTTTTCTTACATGGCAAGGCATCAGTGGGCCTCATCTCTGTACACTGACCTTCCAGAAAAAGTGAAAACGAGAATATTTTCTGGAAGCTACGAAATGAAAGATATCGTCTATCTTTACATAAAGATCGAGGAAGCGAAAATATCAAAGGGGCTTTCCTCAGCTTATTTTAATTTTCAGCAGTTAAACAAAATCAAGGAAGACATGAATGTGAGCACGGATATAGTATTTAAAAAATTGTCCAGTCTTGAGATCATACTTCAATTTTATATCCGCATAAAAAGTGGTTTAATTCAAAGCTCGACAGTCAATACCTATGAACAAAACGTTGTTAAAAAATTTGTGCAGGTTCACAAATACCTAATAAGACATCCGGATGATCTATTTCAGGCAATTGAAAAATTCAAAGTATCTCAAAATGACTGGGACACAGCTAAGGAATTCATACGGTGATACTATGAAAATGTTCATTTTTCCTTTGGTTTTCTCATTTCTGACCGTGATCTGGGAAGTGAAATATATACCAGAAATCTTTCCACCATTTTATCCCACCATTATAATATTAAC
>JAKAYH010000262.1 GCA_021826835.1 Thermoplasmata archaeon
TGTGGTGATCGATGTAACTGACACATACTTCACCGGAGATTCCCTGGATTCACGCCCCAGGAAGGGAAAAGAGGGCAGGGTGAAGAAACTCATGCAGATCGCCCTGGTGGTCACAGAGAAGCATGGCTTTCCACTCATGCACCGCACCTATGGAGGAAACATTTCCAACCGCATGATCATGGATGATCTGGTGAAGGATCTGTGGATCAATGGATATACGGTCATAGTGGTGGATCGGGGAATGTCCGATCCCCAGAGGATTAAATCCATGCTCTCCCTGAACTTCACCATGATCTGCGGCCTCCGGAAGACAGAGGATCTGAAGAGGATCATCGACACCGTGGACAGGGAGGATATATACAGGAAGGAGCACAGGGTCAAACTGGTAAACACCGAGATCTACTGCAACAGCATGGAATACCATGGGGGGAGGATCATTGTTGTCTTCAACCCATCCATGGAATCAGTCAAGAAAGCACATTATTACGAGCATTCCTCCGATGAAGGGATTGCTAAATATCTCGGGTATTCTGTCATATACCACAACACCTCCCTCACTGATGCGGAGGTGGTGAGGAAATACTATGACAAGGATTCTGTGGAGAGGGCATTCAAGCAGATGAAGGGGGTGCTTGATCTCAGGCCCGTGAGGGTATGGCTCACTTCACACATAGAGGGGCATGTGAAGATCTGCTACCTGTCCTATGCCATCCTCAGCTATCTGGGATACATCATGGAAAAGGTGGATCATTCCGGTTCAGAGGCTATTGATCTCCTGAGACCGGGATACAGGGTATATCTGGAGGACAGCAAAAGCGGGTTCAGATGGGAGAAAATGGTTACACAGTCCGCAATGCAGAAGAAAATAATGGACGTAGTGATCAAAATGACCTAAAAAGATAGGTAATTAAAGGAAAATTTCTGTATGGTACTTTGACTTTACCTTTTGAAGAAAAAAAGAGGGCGAAAAGTACCTTTTTTTAAGGGCTATTATTCTTGGAGAGGTGCGCCACTATGTCAGAATAAACTTGAGGAACGTTTCCTTGATATCCTTGGAAATAAGCCAACGCAAAAGTTGGATTGAATTTGCCCGATATTTGAAATACACCTTCCAGATTAGGAGATTGAAGATAAATGGAGTTATTTCCAAGAGAATTTCTGAGAGCGCTAGTAACTGACTCTGTTTTAGAATTACCAGGGTCTTCGTCTATAAGCGCAATGGTTTTTATTTTAAGAGTTAACAAAATTTCTGCGATGGTTGGTATGCTTTTTACGCCACCACAGGAAACAACCGACACATTATTTTTATACACATCAAAATTTAGTCTTTCAAGCATCGCCTTACAAGCAATCTCATCATCTGGCCCCTCAACCAATATGACTCCGTCAGCGAAAAGTGTTTGGTTTACGCCCTCATTAAATCTAGTGATAATTTTAGTGGGAGCTTTTCTCAGCAATAAAAGATTTGAACCGGACTCTATTTTAGTCGCCGAGGAATTCTTTCTAACTATGTGGATACTCTCGAATTTAGAAATATCGACAAAATATGGTGAATGAGTTGTGTATATAACTTGAAGTCCTTTATTCGAAAGCTCACTCAAATTGTTATAGAAGTTTCTGCACGCCTGAGGATGAAAATGCAGTTCAGGTTCTTCTATTGCTAGCACCACACCTTTCTTCACTATTACGCTATAAGCTTTGGCGATAGATACTGCCAACGCACTCTGCGTACCAGCACCCATTTCTTCCGGGTCGTACTTACTATTAGATGCACCTTCCTTAAAATATGGCCTGACGTTCTTAATTGCATCTACTGGATCTAAAATAGAAAGCTCCAATGCTAGATTAAAACCTGTGTGCTCTTTAATTGATTGCCTTAATTCTTCTTCAAGATACCTGAGATCTTCCCCTGGAGATGTGTCAAAAATCTCAGAATTGAATGAATTCAAAACTGTAGCAAAAAATTGGTCTTTCTTTTCTTGTGTAATCTTACTCCCCAAATGCTCTAGTATCTTTCCATATAAGGTCCATCTACTCCCCTTAACCTGTTGCGAGGATTGTCTATCTATGTCCACAAAAACCAGAGGGACTTCATCTTTCATCACTTGAGATACCCTTAGTATAGTTCCATTTGGGTATTTCAAAGGGCTTTCTGAAGAGTCCAGTGCAACGAAGAAAGAGTCATTTTCAGAGCAATTGAAACAAAAACCATAGATTTTTCCAAAAAAACCATTCACTTCAAATGGAACATCGAACATTACTTGTATCTTTATTCTGTTTGTTCTGTCTCTGTCGTAATAATCATTATCATCTATGGTTCTACTTGAAGGCCAGGTTTCCCCCAGAACAATTGATAGTGCTTTCATTATATTAGACTTTCCAGCATTGTTTGGACCTATTAACGCGTTTATTTTGTTAAATCTCACATCTATATTTTTGATTGATCTGAAGTTTTCAATATGTATTCTATCGATAATAGACACTAAATCACTTTAATGCAATCTCTAAATTATTATAAAATTTTGGTTTTTACTATATTCTTTTACGCGAATTTATTTGCCTCTTTTAAACAGAATTTTATAATATAAAGTGTGTTGCATAACTCCCCAGTATTTCATTATACTGGGGAGCAATTGGTTTCTATGACACCAAAACAAATCAAGGCATTGGGAAACGGAAGTACAAGGAGATATTGGATCGGTTCGGGCAGGAGGCGGGACAGATATAACAAATCCCTTGTGAACAGGATTGGGGATCTGATGGATCCATCATTCCTCCTGAACTTGAAGTCTCTTCTTGAGGAGAATAACAGTGGAAAGAAAGGCCGTCCGTCCAAGACGCAAACCTCATTCAAACAATCCTTGCTAAACTGAGGGCAATGTACGGTGCTCCCTTTCCGATCACTTGAGGGTGTCGCTAGGGTATTCTCCAGGATTACAGGAATCAGGACAGTTTGTTGCACAAACATCTTCAGGAGGATCAGATGGGATGTGGGTGGACTGTGCCATTGATTCCACCGGTTTCAAGATCGCCATCCGGGGTGGTTACCCTAGCTTAAAATGGAGGAGGAGTGAATGGAGCAAGCTCCATGCGATCATATCAATACATGATATCTCGGTTCTCTCCCTCTCAATAATGGATTAGCATGTCCATGATGCGAAGGATGGAAGGAAGAAGCTTGAAAATTTCAGGAACAGGGTCAAGAGGATGTTCGCAGACAAGTGATATGATTCAATGATCCATATTCAATACATTTTCATCCAACACCATCACACCACCAAGGAGGAATGCCACTACCAGATCAAGGAGATCACCTTCAAAGGCAGGGGTTGCCGGGCTAATCCAGAGAACATCGGAGAAAGAATGGAAGGAGTTCGTACAGTACGGAAAGATATAGAATGTCGAGATATATTTCTACGGGCTAAAGCGGACAATGGGTGAGGTAATAAAGGCTGCCATGCCTGATTACATAGCCCAGAAGATAGCTTTAAAGGTGCAGTGTTACAACATCATGAGGGAAATGACTATGATTAATGAATTATGCAACACACTTTGATTACTCATAAATACTAAGATCACCAACACAGTTTATGCTCTTCTCTCTATGATACGCAGTCCCCCTTCTTTCAATTATTTCTCGCACTTTTCTTCAAGTAGTTTCTCATTCAGGGCCACGTGTAGCGGAGTGCGATCTCAGTGGAACGGTAGATGAAAATTTCTAACCGCTATAAATGAAAAAAATTTATCATATGATTACAGTGAGGGGGTCTCTTCTATGTTGTTATAGAATCATTTCCCACATGATATATGCATGGCTCTGTGACCATAACTTTTTGAAAAATGTAGCGAGCATCGTGTTTACCAAGTATTGAATGATTCATCTTCATTGTTATTATTCCCATAATATTGTTTTGTATATAAATATGAAACTATACAATTGTAAGCTCAGTATCGGAAAGTTATAATGTAGAGAAGTATCATCAATTACGCATTTCTCTAAGGTTTAGACTAAATGGAATCATACACAAATGTTTCATGGAAAAGTTCATATATATCATTATGATGTCTATATGAGATGAAAATAAAATGAGCGATGAAAAAAAATTGAAACCCCCCTATGCAAGTCCTGGACACGCAGACAAACTGTTTGATTTGTTTAGAAGGCAGACACCAGTAAAAATAGATTCCAAGTTTGTTGTAGATAACGATATAACCTCCATGCCTAATGCTGCGAATGTGGTGAAATTGGCTGAATGGCTAGGGTTGGTAAACGAAAACGGAGATGTAGTGACAGACAAAATCATAAAATTGAAATTGGTTGGTGATGAGCGCAATCAATATATCACAGAGTTGATTAGAGATTCATATAGCGACTTATTTGCGAGAGTACACATTGAACATGCCAATAAGAATGATAT
>JAKAYH010000263.1 GCA_021826835.1 Thermoplasmata archaeon
CCGGATCAAGTCCCTAATATGATTCACGTTAGGCTTAATACTTTTATAGATTGAATTCATGGTAAAACATGGTAGGAAACAAATACGAATTAACTTTGGGCAATCTACTGCGATCATCTGTTGAAAGGAACCCTGATCAGGAAATTGTATATTCTGATAAAAAAAGGTTCACTTATTCTGAGTTTCAGGAAAGAGTTATACGCTTTACAAAAGGATTGATTAACCTTGGTATCAAGAATGGGGAGAGAGTGGGGGTCATAGATTGGGATTCCTGGGTTTTTCTGGAAGCCTTTTATTCAGTTCCAATGGCCGGAGGTACACTTCACACTGTTAATATTAGATACCCTCCAGAATTGATCTATTATACCATGCAGCAGGCTCAGGATAAAATTGTTATTATCAGGGATGAATTTGTCCCCATAATTGAGAAATATCAGGAAATGTTCAGTTTTGTTAAACACTGGATTATTTACAGCGAAAGCGGTGAAATTTTAAAGAATACCCTTGAGAATGTACACAATTACAATGATATTATTTCCTCAGAATATAATGAACAAATTCCTACTTTGTCGGAGGATCAGAGAGCAACACTATTCTACACTTCAGGTACAACAGGAATGCCGAAAGGAGTCTATTTCACGCACAGACAGATCGTTTTGCATGCAATGGTATTGGCCATGAATCTCGGTGATGAACCTGGAAATATAAAATCCAATGATGTGTTCATGCCATTGGTACCAATGTTTCACGTTCATTCATGGGGTATGCCGCAGTTAATACTACTAAAAGGAATGAAATATGTGTTGCCGGGTAAATACGATTTTGAAAAGATTCCTGAAATTATGAGCAAGGAAAAGGTAAGTGTTTCTGCAATGGTACCTTCTATTCTTACAATGATTCTTGCCAATCCTAAATCTAAGGAGTTAATCTCCCCGTTGAATTTAAGAACTATAATCGGTGGAGCCGCTCTTCCCAAAGGCCTTTATGATCGCGCAAAGGAATTGAATATCCTCTCAATGGCCGGTTATGGTATGTCAGAAACGGCGCCGGTTCTTACCCTAGCAACATATAACCATAAGGTTCTAGGTTTACCTGCAGAGGAAAGAGAGAAGTTTAACATAAGTACGGGTTTTGCAACTCCATTTGTTGAAATACGATTGAGAGGTAAAAACGGAGAGTTTGTCCCCCATGATGGAAAATCAATCGGAGAAATCGTAATCAGAGCTCCTTGGGCGACAGAGGGATATTACCAGGACGAGGAGAAGACGGCAAAGTTATGGAAAGACGGATGGTTAAATACAGGTGATCTTGCGGTAATGGATCCTTATGGCAGTCTGCACATAGTTGACAGGGAAAAGGATGCAGTTAAATCGGGCGGTGAATTTATCCCCACACTCATAATAGAGGATGTAATAAGCACATTTCCCGGCGTAAGGGAAGTGGCAGTAGTTGCCAGACCGGACCCAAAATGGGAGGAAAGACCCGTGGCATTTATAACAGGTCTGAAGGAAATCCATAATGAAGAAATGCTTAATCATCTGAAGCAATATGTGGATTCGGGTAGAATCGCAAAATTCTGGATACCTGACGAATTTATTGTCATCGACGACTTCCCGAGGACAAGTACAAATAAGGTGGATAAAAAGGTACTCAGGGAAAGATTCTCCAAATAAGTTATTGGTTTAATTTCTCCTCTATTTTAGGAATTACATTCTTTTTTCTAAATTTTACAGGCCCGTTTATTCTGTGAAACAAAAATATAAGGAAAATTAATGCAGGTACTGCAGGAATCCACATCAACAATGGATATAGGAGATTGTTAGGTGAAGATTGAGTTGTTTCAAAATATATTTCAACAGATTCAAACATGGCTGCAACCGCAAGCTCAACTGCAACAAAGCCATATAAAAGGAGTGATTTAATTAACCGTTTCTTGAGTATTTCCTTTCCTTCCTTTATCTTTATGAGTGAATATGTTAGATAAATACTGATTGAAACTGCAACAGCGTATGAAGGCAATTCAAGCCAGGAATGTGGAAACAGCAAAAGTGAAATAAAGACAAATATTCCAGAAATGTTATATGACCCTCCCTCTAAAGATATAATTAATGCCGTTGCAAAACCTGAAGCAAGATAAAAAAATGGACCGATTATGGGGATAACTTCTATACTGGCAACCCTGAAATTGTTTAAAAAAATATCCATAAACATTACTGGTATGGTCTGAGAAGTAATGGATGACTGTTCGGACTTGAATGAAGAAAGCAGTGATGGGTCTTTAAATGGGATAGAGGTAATAATTATGTAAATGAGAAATTCCAGTAAAAGCAAAATGAAGAAATAATTGTGAATGTGTTTCTTATCAAGAGAAATAATCTCTTCTTCCATGGTACTTTATATTTTTTTAATATTTAATATTCACAATATTCGTAAGTTTGAACTTATAAAATTTAGAGAGGGAATTCTCCTTCTCCAAAATCCTTCTTCCAATCGTCCAGAAATCTTTTTAGCCCTTCGTCTGTCTTGGGGTGTGCTGTAAGCTTGGAAACGACATCAAACGGCATTGTTACAACGTCAGCTCCTATAATTGCAGATCTGAGTACGTGAATAGGGTTCCTTATGGATGCTACCAGAATTTTAGTCTTAATATTATAGTTCACAAAAATGGTTTTGATCTCATCAATTATGGACATTCCATCTTCACCAATATCATCAAGTCGTCCCACAAATGGTGAAACGTATTCAGCTCCTGCCTTTGCAGCGAACATGGCCTGCAATGGATTAAAGATCAATGTGCAGTTTACAGGAATTCTTTTTTCAGTCAATGATTTTATTGTCCTTAGACCGGGAAGTGTCATGGGTATCTTCACCACAGCATTATCAGCAAGTGCGCTGATTCGGAGAGCCTGTTTCAACATACCTTCATAATCGGTTGCAACTACTTCTATGCTAACTGGTCCGGGTGTTTCTTTGAGTATTTGTGTCACAAGATCCTTAAAACTAATCCCCTTGGCAAGTTCTTTTGCGGCCAATGATGGATTTGTTGTTACTCCATCAAGCAGACCCCAGTCTCTAACCTTCTTAATTTCATCTACATTTGCGGTATCTAAAAATATTTTCATTTCTTATCCTCCCTGAAACATTCCAATCCTAATTTAACTATGTCCTGTACACCCATATGGAAATAATCAAACAGTTCCCAAGATTTTCCAGATTTTCCAAAGGTATCCCTCATTCCCAATCTTTTGACGATTGCTGGATATTCCTCTGAAACAACCTCACAGACTCTGCTTCCAATGCCATTATAAATAGAGTGTTCTTCAGCCGTAACAATTTTACCCGTCTCCTTGGCGGCCTTGATAATTGAGTCACGGTCAATTGGCTTAACCGTTGAAAGATTAATCACCCTTACATCTATCCCATGCGTTCTCAATTCCTCTGCAGCTTGAAGGGCGAAAGATACCATTACTCCGTTGGCAAATATTGTCAAATCCTTACCGTCTCTAAACGTAACAGATTTTCCCTCCTTATATTTATAGTCCGGTTCATTAAGGACCGGAAATTTTTCCCTTGAGAGTCTTACATAATAAGGAGTGGTAGTATTTTCAGTAAGATACTCCAGAACGCTCTGGGTTTCTATTGAATCAACCGGCACTATGACTTTCATGTTAGGCAGACCCGACATTATACCTACATCTTCTACTATCTGGTGTGTAGCCCCATCCTCTCCAACCGTTATTCCCGCATGGGTAACAACAAATTTTACATTCACGTTGTTATAGCAAATAGATTGCCTGATTTGTTCGTATGTCCTCATAAGAAATACTGCAAAGGTAGATACAAATACCCGTTTACCACTAAGGGCCAGGCCAGCTGCAGACGAAACCATGGACTGTTCTGATATCCCCATATTGAAAAAACGATCGGGGAATTTCTTTCCAAAGGTTGCCGTTTTTGTGGATGAGGATAGATCAGCATCAAGAACTACAATATCACTGTATTTTTCACCTAGTTTTACTAAAGTTTCTCCGTATTTTTCCCTTAAACTCTCTGAGCTCATGCCGTCATCTCCTTTATGTCCTTCAATGCCTTCTCATATTCGCTCTGGTTTGCAGGAGGTGATCCGTGATACTTTGGATTATTCTCCATATATGAAACACCTTTCCCTTTTACCGTATTTGCAATAATAAGGTTAGGCCCGTCTTTCTTATTCTTTGCTTTCTGTATTGTTTCAGAAATCTCATGAATGTTATGACCATTAATTTCAAAAACATTCCATCCAAAGGACCTTACCTTAGCTCCGATATCTCCCATGGGCATTATATCCTTGGTAAATCCATCTAATTGAACATTATTCTTGTCTAATATTACTATTAGGTTAGAAAGCGAATATTTGAATCCTGCCATG
>JAKAYH010000264.1 GCA_021826835.1 Thermoplasmata archaeon
TGCAATCCCAAGAGTGGCAACATGGCCCACTTCTGATCCTGGGCGCTTTGAGTGGACATCGCATAAACCAACCACATGTCCATCTTCCTCTGCAACAAAGCATAAGGCGTCTCCCTTCAACACTTCCCTGTAAAGGTTGCTGAACCACGATACCTCACTTGGATAATCTGGCTTTACTCGGTAAAAAATAAGGCCAAGGTCTCTGTTCTCATTTTCCATTTCATCGTAAAACGAGTAATAGTTCCTGATGATGTCATCCATGTCTTTCCATTTGAGTTCCCTGATCATGCCGGCAGAATATAGATAACTTGTAGGTATTTAAGGCGTTGCCCCTGATCGCCTTTGGCCCCTCGTTAGATAAGCTTTCATCCAGTGCCTCATTCCCCCTAATAAATATCAAATGTCCAGTCCTATCACATTATAAGGAAAATGGGATACTCCTGAATTCATTGAGTATGAACACGCGTGAGGGAGAATAATTAAATATAGTTTAATGGGTTATAATGGGTAGTGATAGGAAGTTGGACTGGAAATTAGAAAGGCTGTATGGCCGTCTCTTTAGGTGCGAATATCCTTTAAATCAGCCTAACAAAAATAAATCTAAAAATGAAACTCAACATTAAAGGGCTCATAATCATGCTACTTCAATTTGCAAACAAGGCACGGGGACCATAGCTTAAGTAGAGAAGGCTTAGCAGATCACACAAGCTCGCATAAATTCGTTAAGTGGAAATCCAAGGGGAGATATAGAAATAAAACAATGCGATCGAATAAAGCTGCGTATTCAATGGCCAGGAATTTGAGGAGTGAAAATGATTGAACAGGATGGGACCGAAAACTTACCAGCGGAATTTAAGATTTTTGTCACTCTAAAATCAATTATAGCTCTTGGTGGTGGTTTTTTTACTGTATTGTTGCCGTGGATGATTATTTCCCTTACAAGATCTGCACTTCTTACTGGAATTGGCGAGGGAATAGTGGCAGTGCCCCTGTTAACAAGTTTCATAATTGGAAACACGGTAGATAAGTTAAAAAACAAAGCTAACGCCTTTGCTCTAAGTTTATTAGCGATAACATTTTTTTCTTCCCTTCTCCTATTTTCCCTCTATTCAAGAATGACCGTTCTCATTGCAATTGCCATATTCATGCCTGCGTTGATAATCTCTTATTTTGGAGATGTCCAGACCACTATCAGTTCATTTTTTGACAAGATACTCTTATCTGGATCAAATTTGAAGAAGGGTGTTTCTCTTAGTCGAGGAACAAGTTCTCTTGCAAAAATTACTGGAATTGCTATATTCGCTCCTCTCATCTCCTTCGGATTGGGGGTTTCTGTTTATTTTCTGGCAATAATCTATCTATTGTCGTTTCTCATTTTTCTCTTTATCAGAAAGGCATTGTCAACAAACAATTCAGGAGATAATCCAACTGAAGCGGGGGATATTTTTTCCGGCATTAGGAAATTTCTATCTTTCCCTGTCTTGAAAGAACTGGCTTTAATTGCTATTGTGGTTAATTTCTTTTTTGGCATGATTGTTGTTGGCTTTACACTAATGATAAATATTTATTTCAACCTTGGAGGAGCCTATCTCAGTTATATCCTTGGGATATGGGCTATAGGTGATGCTGTAGGCAGCTTAATGGCTGCAAGGATCAAGAACGCCAGCGGTTCATTTGTTTCAATTTCTGTTGTGGTCTGGGGAATCCTTTTTGCCGCTATTTATTTATTATCCTCGAATTACCTGTATTACCCGTTGCTTCCTGTGGTTTTCTTAATAGGCCTGGTCTCAGGGATTATGAATGCCTTAATCTATGGATTTATGCTCAAAAATACAGGGGAAGAAGCCATTGGATCCACATTCGGCTCCTTCAATTCACTTTTTGGGGGCATCACTTTTCTTTCAGGCATGATTTCTGGAGTGATACTGGTATATCTTCCCGCTCCCAGTCTTTTCCTGCTAATGGGAATCTCAACAATGATAACAGGAATTGTTTCCAGGCTAATTTTTAAAAATCTGAATAAAGTCTCACTTTGATCAATATGGGCGTGATAAAACCAAATTAGATTCTCCTTTATTTATTAGTTTTGAAGATGCTATATCTCAATTGCCCTCTATCGAAATGTGTGGAGTTAACTGTGTTTAATTTACATAATAATAGGGGAAATTATCTGATACAGTTGTATTATATATGAACCGGTGGCATGCTTATGGAAATACTTATTTAATAGGTAGTGTTATCTAATATAATCACGTGGAAATAACAGTTAAGTTATTCTGGGATGATGAAGATGAGAGAACTGCCACTTTATAAAATCAGAGACCTCGCATTTGAATCGGGTAGATCAGTCTACAATATTCAGCAACTGGCCAATTTGGTTGGTAGATCAAAAGAAATAACAACAGTCTATTTCAACCGGTTAGTTGAAAGGAAAATGGCCGCAAGGCTCCTCAGGGGTAAAATTTCCTTTTCAGATAATGATTTCATAATCGCCACACAGCTTGTTGAGCCCTCATATATATCACTTGATTCTGCTCTCCTGTTTCATGAAATCACAAATCAGGTTCCAGCACAAATACAGTGTGCAACTCCAGTAAATTCAATTCAATTCTTAGAACATGGGATAGTGTACCATAAAATTCACCCAAAATTATTTTTTGGATATCAAAGGTACAGGATTGAAAAGAGCTACATTTTTGTTGCTGACCCCGAAAAGGCTCTAATAGATGGTTATTATTTCAACATGTACACCATTGACGATCTGCTTTCAATGTCAGAAAACATGGACTTCACAGAAGTTCGAAAACAGATTGCAAACTATGATGGGAGAGGAGGCAAGAAACTTAAGGAGGCATTAGCATTATTGGCAAAGAAGAACTATTGAAAATATCCAAAGTGAGGGGATTGCGTCCCTGGCAAATGGAGAAACACTACCTGCAAGCTATCATCCTGAGTTTACTCTCCGATTACAGCCTTGTATTCAAGGGTGGCACATATCTCTGGTTTTTTTACGGGTTACAGAGATTCTCAGAAGATCTTGATTTTACTTCAACAGGTAAGATTCCATCGAATATCGCCCGGAAAGTTTCAGATGGCGTCAGGATTTACGGAATGGAAAATGAACTCAGGGTAATTACAGATAATTCAACCACTTTCTCTTTTAGAATAATTGCGAATGGCCCATTAAATACAGGAATTAAAGACCGATGCGCCGCGTACGTGGAAATCAGCAAGCATGAGAACGTTCTGGAAGAGAGAATTCCATTGAAAATAGATTTCCCTGAATATTCGATTCCCGTCAGGCGTATTTCAGGAATGAATCTTGATGAAGTTAGTTATGAAAAAGTCAGAGCAATACTTACAAGAAAGAAGAACAGGGATATTTTCGATCTATATTATCTTGCAAACAGCAAGAAGGTATTATTCAGGCAAGATCTGATAAATAAGAAACTGGAGTTTTATAAAATGAATTTTTCTGCAGATTCATTTGCCCATGAACTTAATTCAAGAGCACAAAGGTTTGGGAAAGACTTGAAAAACCTTGTTTTTGGTGAACTCCCTGACTATGATGAAGTTGTAAAGGCCTTAGATAAATGGATTCATTCATAGATTATATCCCTAATCCGTGTAAAGATCGAAGAGATTGCTTAGATTGAAACTAAGTAGGCATATGATTGATATGCCCGTCAAAGAGATAAAATGTTTTCACAATTCACCAAATGAGTCCTTTATTCTTTTCCTTCTCCTCCTTCCTCTGAAGTATGAAACCATTGCATATATGTAAAGGATTATTCCTGTATAGATTAAAATGTTCAAGAAGAGATAGACGGGAGAACTGTATGATATTGTTCTGATGTTGGAATTAACCGTAGAACCGCCCTGAAGCACTGCAACCACCCTAAATTCGTATTTAGTTCCCGGGTAAATTCCATTTACGAATGCAATATCATTGGAATTGGGTGCAATCTTAATTTCATTCCACGTTGCCTGCCCCGAGCTCTTATAATCTATCAAATAGTAAGAAACAGATGTGGAAGAAAATGAAATGGACCAGGATATGAACGATGTGAAGAAGAATAGTGGCATCAACCTGTCAATGGTAATTGCCAGCGGAGCTTCCAGCAGGGTGACAAGATCTGGTTGAAGCAGGATTATCTGGCTGGTTTCATTCTGGCTCATCGTGTAGTTTTTGCTAACAGGATAGAAATTCGTGGCCTGAGCCTGCACAAGGCTTAATCCGGATGGCAACCATATGGAGAAATACCCAAATTTATCGCTGTATGCATTCCCGCTGCTGTATGATAATTTAGTTGACCCAATTGGAATTGCCAGCCCATACTTTGCAGCGTAATATCCGTTTTCGACTGTTCCATTCAGGTAATAACCGTTCCCTGTGCCAGCAA